>NZ_CP131130.1:3040000-3292500 GCF_033705735.1 Shinella zoogloeoides | reverse complement strand
CGTTCGGATCGTTTTACGTGTCCTCACCGCCGCATAGCGACCCTCCGCCCCTTCTCTCGGCTATCGGAGCCGGCTATTCAGGCGGAGGAAACAGAAGCGGAGAAATCCATGTCCAGCCTTGCAGAAGGCACCTTCCTCACCGATCGATGCATGCAATGACGGTATCTCTTATAGACCGCCTGCCGCGCCTGCCCGTTTCGGAGGTTCTCCCTTCCCTGGGCGAAGCGCTTCATGTGGGCACGCGCGTGGTGCTTTCCGCGCCGCCCGGCGCGGGCAAGACGACGCTGGTGCCGCTCTTCCTGCTCGACGCCACCTGGCGGGGTGACGGGAAGCTCATCCTTCTCGAGCCGCGGCGGCTTGCCGCCCGGGCGGCGGCGGGCCGCATGGCGGAGCTGCTGGGCGAAAAGGTGGGCGAGACGGTCGGCTACCGCATGCGCCTCGACAACCGCGTCTCGGCGAAGACCCGTATAGAAGTCGTGACGGAAGGCGTCTTCGCGCGGATGATCCTCGACGATCCGGAACTGGCCGGCGTTGCCGCCGTGCTCTTCGACGAATTCCACGAGCGCTCACTGGATGCCGATTTCGGTCTTGCGCTGGCGCTGGACGTGCAGGCGGCGCTGCGGGACGATCTTCGCCTGCTCGTCATGTCGGCGACGCTCGATGTGGAACGGGTCTCGGCGCTGCTCGACAATCCACCGGCCATCGTCAGCGAGGGGCGGAGCTTCCCGGTGGATATGCGCTATCAGGACCGCCCGGCAGGCGAGCGTATAGAAGACGGCATGGCACGCGCTATCATAGAGGCGCATCGCAGCGAAAGCGGGTCGATCCTCGCCTTCCTGCCCGGGCAGGCCGAGATCACCCGAACTGCCGAGCGGCTGGAGGGCCGGTTCGGCCCGGAGACGGCGATCGTGCCGCTCTACGGCAATCTCAGCCAGAAGGAACAGGACGCCGCGATCCGCCCTGCGCCCGCCGGTACGCGGAAAATCGTGCTGGCGACTTCCATTGCCGAAACCTCCATCACCATCGACGGCGTGCGCATCGTCATCGACAGCGGCCTGCAGCGCCTGCCGGTCTTCGAGGCGGCGACCGGCATCACGCGGCTGGAGACCGTACGCGTCTCGCGCGCCTCGGCCGACCAGCGCGCCGGCCGCGCCGGGCGAACGGAACCGGGCATCGCGATCCGGCTCTGGCATGCCGGCCAGATGGCGGCGCTGCCCGCCTTCACGCCGCCGCAGATCCTGTCCAGCGACCTTTCCTCCTTCATGCTCGATCTTGCCCATTGGGGTGTGACCGATCCGGCTGACCTCCGGCTCGTCGACCAGCCGCCGGCAGCGGCGGTGGAGGAGGCACGCAACCTGCTTCGCCTGCTCGGCGCGCTGGATGAGGCGGGTGCGCTCACCCCGGCAGGCAAGCGCATTCGCGAGCTGGCCTTGCCGCCGCGGCTGGCCGCGATGATCCTCCACGCTGCCGGCGATGGCCAGCAGGCGGCAGCCGCGCGGCTCGCCGTGCTGCTCACCGAACAGGGTCTCGGCGGCTCGGCAGTGGATATAGAAGAACGCCTGCGTCGCTTCGCCAATGAGCGTGGCGAGCGGGCCGAAGCGGCGAAGCGATTGGCGCAGCGCATGGCGGATGGTTTCGGCAAGGCCGCCTCCCCCGCCGCGAGCACGCCGGGCGCGCTGCTGCTGCACGCCTTTCCCGATCGCGTCGCCCTGCAGCGCGGCGGGCGCGGGCGATTCGTCATGGCGAACGGGCGCGGCGGCGAGTTGCCGGAAACCGAACGGCTGGCGGGCGCGGAGATGATCGTCGTCGCCGACCTTACCGGGCAGGCAGGTCGGCAGCGCATTCTCGCGGCGGCGGAAATCGACCGATCCACCGTCGAGGCGGAACTTGCCGATAAGATTGTGCGCGAGGACCAATGCGTCTTCAACCGGGCGAGCCGGCAGGTGCGGGCGCGGCGGGTCGTGCGGCTCGGCGCGATGATCCTCGAGGAAGCGCCGCTTCCGCGGCCGGGCGGGCCGAAGGCGGCGCAGGCGCTTGCCGAAGGAGTGCGCCAGCTCGGCCTGCAGGCCCTGCCCTTTTCCCGCGAGGCGGCGCAATTGCGCGACCGGATCGGCTTCCTTCACCGTTCCATCGGCGAGGCCTGGCCGGACACGAGCGACGAGGCGTTGCTTGCGCGGCTCGACGACTGGTTCGTTCCCTTCCAGGAGACGACGCGCGGCATCGACGACATATCCTCGGGCAGCCTGCAGGAAGGGCTGCTGGCGCTGGTGCCCTATGAGGTGCAGCGCGACCTTGCACGGCTCGCGCCCACGCATTTCGAGGCGCCGACCGGCCAGCGCCATCCGATCCGCTATGACGGCGCGGAGCCGGTGCTGGCGATACGCGTGCAGGAACTGTTCGGCTTGAAGCAGCACCCGGCCGTCGCCGGCGGGCGGCTGCCGCTGCTGCTGGAGCTGCAATCGCCGGCGCACCGCCCGATCCAGACGACGCGGGACCTGCCCGGCTTCTGGGCCGGTTCCTGGCGGGACGTCAGGGCGGACATGCGCGGGCGCTATCCGAAACATCCCTGGCCGGAGGATCCGGCCGAGGCCATGCCGACGACGCGCGCCAAGCCGCGCGGCACTTGAGGATCGCCGATATTCAAAGGAGACGAAGCATGACAGGCTATCAGGATATCGATTTCGAGGGCTCCGGCCGGCGACTTCGCCTCGAAACGCTCATTCGCCTGCGCTGGCTGGCGGTGGCGGGCCAGACGATCAGCGTCGTCGTCATCGCGCTGTGGCTGAAATTCCCGCTGCCGCTGCTGCCGGCCCTCGTGCTGATCGCTCTGCTGGCGGCGGTGAACTTCTTCCTGGCCGTGCGCTTTGCGCCGGCCCATCGCCTGACGCCGCCGTCCGCCTTCCTGCTGCTCGCCTTCGACCTTTGCCAGCTGACGGCACTGCTCTTCATCACGGGCGGCCTTGCCAACCCCTTCGCGCCACTCGTCTGCGTGCCGGTCATCATCTCCTCCTCGCTGCAGCCGGTGCGCTTCAGCCTGACGCTTGGCGGGCTCGCCGTCGCCGGCATCACGGCGCTCGCCTTCACGCCCTTCCCGCTGCCCTGGTATCCGGGCACGCTGCTGGTCGTGCCGCCGGTGCTGACGGCCGGCTTCTGGTTCGCCATCGTCTCGACCACCGCTTTCGCGGCCTTCTACTCCTACCGGGTATCGCGCGAGGCGGGCGAGCTTTCCGATGCGCTGGCGGCGACGGAACTCATCCTCCAGCGCGAAAAGCACCTTTCCCAGCTCGACGGACTGGCGGCGGCGGCGGCCCACGAACTCGGCACGCCGCTCGCCACGATCAGCGTGGTGGCCCGCGAGATGGAACGGGAGCTCGGCACCGACGACCGCTTCAGGGAAGACGTGCAGCTCCTGCGCAGCCAGAGCGAGCGCTGCCGCGACATCCTGCGCCGGCTGACGACGCTTTCCACCGAGGACGAGGCGCATATGCGCGTTCTGCCGCTCTCCTCCCTCATGGAGGAGGTGCTGGCGCCGCACCGCGAATTCGGCATCAGGCTCAATCTCGTCGAGAACGGCGAGCGGGAAAGCGAGCCGGTCGGCAACCGCAATCCCGGCATTCTCTACGGCCTCGGCAATCTCCTCGAAAACGCCGTCGACCACGCCCGCGAGGAGGTCACCGTCACGGTCAGCCATACGCCGGAACGGGTGACGATCGTCATCGAGGACGACGGCGACGGCTATGCGGCGGATATCCTCCAGCGCATCGGCGACCCCTATGTCACCAAGCGGCAGAAGGACGAGCGGGCGGGCGGGCTGGGGCTCGGGCTCTTCATCGCCAAGACGCTGCTGGAGCGCTCGGGCGCGAGGCTCACCTTCGGCAACCGCACGGGCGACCGGCCGGGCGCGCGCGTCTCGGTCGATTGGCCGCGGGCGCGGATGGAGGCGAAGGGTGCGAAATGACTTTACCCGCACCATCTTACAGGTGATAAGCTGACCGCGATCAAGAATGGACGAAAATCGGCCACGGAAGACGAAAATGGCAGAAAACACCGAACCGCAGACCGCAGCCGACGATATCGGCCCCGATCCCTCGCTCCTCCTGGTCGATGACGACGCGCCGTTCCTGCGCCGGCTCGCCCGCGCCATGGAAACGCGCGGCTTTGCCGTCGATACCGCCGAATCGGTGGCCGAGGGCATCGCCAAGGCCAAGACGAGCCCGCCGAAATACGCGGTCGTCGACCTTCGCCTCGGTGACGGCAGCGGCCTCGACGTCATCGCCGCCATTCGCCAGCGCCGCGACGACACGCGCATCATCATGCTGACCGGCTACGGCAATATCGCGACGGCCGTGAACGCGGTGAAGCTCGGCGCGGTCGACTATCTCGCCAAGCCCGCCGACGCCGACGACATCTTCGCCGCACTGACGCAGCGCCCGGGCGAAAAGGTCGAGCTGCCGGAAAACCCGATGTCGGCCGACCGCGTGCGCTGGGAGCATATCCAGCGCGTCTACGAGATGTGCGACCGCAACGTCTCCGAAACGGCCCGCCGCCTCAACATGCACCGCCGCACGCTCCAGCGCATCCTCGCCAAGCGCGCGCCGAAGTAATCAGGCCGGCTCGTCCCGGCGTCCGGAGACGATGGCCGAAATGTCCGGCCCGTCCCGCCGGGCATCCATGGAGAATTCCGCAAGAAGCAGCCGGCCCGCGGCGACGCGGGCGAAGGCGAAGGTCACGGCCTTGCGCGTCGGGGCGGAGAGCCTGTGCTCCGGCGCCTCGCGCAGCATATGCGCGCCGTAGCCGTCGGAAAGAATGAGGCCGCACTCCTCCGGGAAGATATCGAGCGGCACGTCCTTGTGGGTGGCGAAGAACAGCCGGTCGCAATGGCGGCGGTAATCCGGCCATTTGCGGTCGACGCGAAAATCCTCGATCGACGTCTTGATCTCGATGATCCAGATCTCGCCCTTGTCGGACAGGCTGATGAGGTCGGCGCGCCGGCCGCTCGCCAGCGTCAGCTCGGGCAGGACCGCATGGCGCATGTCCATCAGCATGCGCTGGACGCCCCGGCGCACCATCATGGCGCGGTCCGACTGGCGGCCGTCGAGCAGCGGATTGTCGTTGTGCAGCGAAACGATCGTCATGGGGTTCCTCGGCGAATCGCAGTCTAGCGCGAATCGCCCGGCCTGAAAAAGTTAAGAGGGGGCCGCCGCCGGATCATGCAGCAAGGCTTCGTTAACCGCGCGAAACGGTTCCTGTGCGATGACGGGTCAGCCGGCGGAATGACCGTTGAACGGCGCGTGAAGGCGTGCTTGGCAAGGAGCCGGGGCCAGCGAAAGCGGCAGTCGACCGGCATTGTTGTTGCAAAAAAACACTTCTCCGGTTTTTTGCTTGCGCGCGAGCCCGCACCATGCCGCACAGACTTGCATTGACCGGTTTAATCGAAAATAAACCATAGTCGATAAAAGTTCTGCGTCTCGGAACTTCTTAATTCCTGATCCTAAGAGAATCACATGCGCTTCCGCAATGCCCTCCTTCTGTGCGGCCTGGCAGCGGCCGTCACCCTCGCTGGTTGCTCCACCGCCCCGTCCGACTCCGCGCCGGGCGAAAAGGTGGCGACGAATGCCATCTTCACATCGGATTATGGCCCTGTTGAGGACAACGGCTACGCCCTGCCGGCGATTCCGATCAACAAGGTGAACACCAAGTTCCACCGCCAGATCGTCGATTACGCCACCGGCGAGAAGCCGGGCACGATCATCGTCAACACGCCGAACCGCTTCCTCTACTACGTGCTGCCGGGCGGCAAGGCCGTTCGCTACGGCATCGGCGTCGGCAAGCAGGGCTTTGCCTGGCAGGGCGAGGCCTATGTCGCCTGGAAGCAGGAATGGCCGACCTGGCATCCGCCGAAGGAAATGGCGGACCGCAAGCCCGACGTCGCCCGCTACGTCAAGGACGGCATGGGTCCGGGCCTGAAGAACCCGCTCGGCGCCCGCGCGCTCTACCTCTTCAACGAGAAGGGCCAGGACACGCTGTTCCGCCTGCACGGCACGCCGGAATGGGCCTCCATCGGCACCGCCGCCTCGTCAGGCTGCATCCGCCTGATGAACCAGGACATCATCGACCTCTACAAGCGCGTCCGCCCCGGCCACAGCGCCCGCGTCGTCGTCCAGCAGTAAGCGCAGGACACCGCATTCATGCAAAAGGCCGCCGGGATGACCGGCGGCCTTTTTCTTTGCGGCGTTGCCCCTCATCCGCCTGCTGGCACCTTCTCCCCGCAAGCGGGGAGAAGGGATATGCCGCGCCGTTTTCCGCATTACGGGAAGCCTTTGCCTCCTTCGCCTTCTCCCCGCTTGCGGGGAGAAGGTCGCGGCAGCGGGATGAGGGGCGAAGCGGCAGGGAACTTCCCCGCCGTCCCATTTTCAGGCGTTCGCAGCCTTCAGCTCCAGCCGACGGCGATGGAGGACCGGCTCGGTATAGCCGTTCGGCTGCTCGCGGCCCTTCAGGACGAGGTCGAGCGCGGCCTTGAAGGCGATCGAGGTGTCGAAATGGCCGGCCATCGGGCGGTAGAGCGGGTCGCCGGCATTCTGTCCGTCGACGACCGCGGCCATGCGCTTCATCGTCTCGAGGATCTGCGCTTCCGTGACGACGCCGTGATGCAGCCAGTTCGCCATGTGTTGGGCGGAGATGCGCAGCGTGGCGCGGTCTTCCATCAGGCCGACATTGTTGATGTCCGGCACCTTGGAGCAGCCGACGCCCTGGTCGATCCAGCGCACGACATAGCCGAGGATGCCCTGGGCATTGTTGTCGAGCTCGCGCTGAATTTCCTCCGGCGTCCAGTTCGGACGAACCGCGACCGGGACGGAGAGGATATCGGAGAGCTTTGCACGCGGACGCGAATGCAGCGAAGCCTGCACATCGGCGACATTGACCTTGTGGTAGTGCGTCGCATGGAGCGTCGCGGCCGTCGGCGAGGGAACCCAGGCGGTGTTGGCGCCGGCCTTCGGATGGGCGATCTTCTGCTCCAGCATCGCCGCCATCAGGTCCGGCATGGCCCACATGCCCTTGCCGATCTGCGCATGGCCGGACAGGCCGCATTCGAGGCCGATATCGACGTTCCAGTTTTCGTAGGCGCCGATCCAGGCGGCCTGCTTCATGTCGCCCTTGCGGATCATCGGGCCCGCTTCCATCGAGGTATGGATCTCGTCGCCGGTGCGGTCGAGGAAGCCGGTATTGATGAAGACGACGCGGTCCTTGGCGGCGCGGATCGCCTCCTTGAGGTTGACCGTCGTGCGGCGCTCCTCGTCCATGATGCCCATCTTCATCGTGTTCGGGGCCATGCCGACGGCGGCTTCGACGCGGGCGAAGAGCTTCGAGGCGAAGGCGACCTCTTCCGGCCCGTGCATCTTCGGCTTGACGACATACATCGAGCCGGCGCGCGAATTCTGACGGCGGCCGTTCGGACCGACGTCGTAGAGCGCGATCAGCGCGGTGACCATGGCGTCCATGATGCCTTCCGGCACCTCGTTGCCGTCGCGGTCGCGGATCGCCGGATTGGTCATGAGATGACCGACATTGCGCACCAGCATCAGCGAACGGCCGGGCAGCGTCAGGGTGGAGCCGTCGGGCGCGGTATAGACGCGGTCGGGATTGAGCCGGCGGGTGAAGGTCTTGCCGCCCTTGACGACCTCTTCGGAAAGATCGCCCTTCATCAGGCCCAGCCAGTTGCGATAGACGACGACCTTGTCCTCGGCATCGACGGCGGCGATGGAATCCTCGCAGTCCATGATCGTGGTCAGCGCCGATTCGATGACGACGTCGGCGATATGCGCCGCATCGTCCTTGCCGGTCGGCGTGGAGGCGTCGATGCCGATGTCGATATGCAGGCCGTTGTTGCTCAGGAGGACATGGGTCGGGGCGGAGGCATCGCCGACATAGCCGGCGAACTTGTTCCCGTCCGCAAGACCCGCCTTGCCGCCGCCCGTCAGCACGACGACGAGCTTGCCGCCCTCGACCGCAAAGCCCGCCGCATCGCGCCAGGAGGCGCCGGCAAGCGGCGCGCTGTCGTCGAGGAAGCCGCGCGCCCAGGCGATGACCTTCGCGCCGCGCACCGGATTGTAGCCCTTGCCCTTTTCCGCACCGTCCGTCTCCGGGATCGCGTCCGTGCCGTAGAGCGCGTCATAGAGCGAGCCCCAGCGCGCATTGGCGGCGTTCAGCGCATAGCGTGCGTTCATGACGGGTACGACGAGCTGCGGGCCGGCAAGGCTCGCGATCTCCGGATCGACATTTTCCGTCGTTACCTTGAACGCGCCGCCCTCGGGCAGCAGATAGCCGATCTCGCGCAGGAAGGCCTCGTAGGCGGCCATGTCGCTCGGCGCGCCGTTTTCGCGGTACCAGGCATCGAGCTTTTCCTGCAGCGCATCGCGCGTCTTCAGCAGCGCGCGGTTTTCCGGCGCGAGGTCGTGCACGATGGCGGAGAAGTCGGCGAAGTAGCGCTCGGCGTCCACGCCCGTACCCGGCAGGGCCTCGTCGACGAGGAAATCATAAAGCGCGCTGTCGATCGAAAGACCGGCTTTTTCGGTAAAAGACATCTGAAAAACTCCGAATGACGGGACGAAGGGGGAGTATCCCGAATGGTGTCACTTTCAGGAGCTTTCATTCATAGTCAATTCGGCAACAGCATAAAGAATTTATTCCGCTCCGGATAAAATCATATTTTTGCCGCCGCGGGACAGTTGCGGAAACGGCCGGAAACCTTTTCAAAACAGGGCCGCAATGGTGTTATGTCGCGCCCATGCCGAAGAACGAGGAACCGCCCGTGATCGCCCTTTCCCCGCCGCATCGCCCTTCGGGCCGGAAGCCACTTTCGGCAAGCCTTCTTCTCGCCGCCACCCTTCTTCTTGCCGGCAGCCTGCCGGTGGGCGCGCAGGAGGAGGACGAGGGCCAGTACCAAGCTCAGATCCCCGATGTCGCGATCTACAAGGCGATGCTGGACGCCAACAAGCAGACAGGCTGGGTGCAGTTCCGCGAATTCGCCGGCCAGCAGCTCATCTATTTCACGGCCTTGCAGTCCATGCATTGCCGGCTGAAGGAAGTGCGCTACTCGATCAATTCCGACGCGCTCGACAAAACCTTCCCGATGGCGGAATGCGATCCGGAGCTGCCCTTCAACCTGCCGTCGGACGACAGCCAAAACTGGCTCTATCTGAACCTCAAGCCCGGCGAGGCCGAGACCATCGCCGTGCAGGCCGTCTGGGACGACGGCAGCGGCAGCGAGATCGTCGTCTACCAGCCCTGCAAGAACCCGGAGGCGACCTGCGCCTCGATCAAGACGATCAAGAAGGCGAAGAAGCGCTCTGACGAGCCGTCACCCTCAACGCCAGCCCGTTAGCCGGCTGCGTCGTCAGGCGCTGCACCGGCCAGGGCTTCGTCTGCGCCGTCATGTCGAAGCGGAAGCGGTGCATCAGCACACCGAGCGCGATGATCGCCTCCTGCATGGCGAAGGTCGCGCCGATGCAGATGCGCGGCCCGGCGCCGAAGGGGAGATACTGGAAGCGGTGGATCGCCTCGCGGTTCTCCGGCAGGAAGCGCTCGGGCATGTAGGCGCGCGGCTTCTGCCAGAGCAGCTCGTGGCGGTGCAGCGTCCAGGGCATGACGAGGATGGTGACGCCCTTGGGAATCTCCACCGTCTCGCCGGAGGGGCTCGTCCACACGTCGTCGGCGATCGCCTCGCGGTTGATCGAGGGCGCGGGCGGGTAGAGCCGCATCGCCTCCTCGAAGGCGGCGCGGGTCCAGGGCATCCGCTCCAGCCAGTCGACGGGATCGGCGCCGCTTGCCACGACACGGTCGATCTCCTCCTCCATCGCGTCGCGCACATGCGGGGAATTGGCGAGGCAGTAGAGCGTCCAGGCGAGCGCCCGGGCCGTCGTCTCGTGGCCGGCGCCGATGAAGGTGAGGATATTGTCCTCCACCTCCTCCATGGTCAGGCCCTCCGGTCCCGCCGCGCGCAGCAGCAGCGTCAGGAAATCGCTCGGCACCGTCTCGCCGTCCGCCGCCATGCGCTTCAGGCGCAGCTCCATCGTGTCGCGCACGATGCGGCGGAACTTGCCGAGCACCTTCAGGCCGCCGATCCGCGTCACCCGCGGCACCCATGACGGCGCGCGCAACAGATCCATCGGGTCGACGCGGCCCATGGAATGGAGAAGGTCGTCCACATCGTCGGCGAAATTGTCCGAGGAGGTGACGATCTCGCCGGAGAACAGCGTGTCGGAAAGCACGGCGAAGGCAAGCTCCGTCATGTCGTTGCCGATATCGAAGACCGCGCCGTCCGCGCCCTCGTATTTCTGCGCGTAAAGCTCCGACTGCGCCAGCATCTGCGTGGCAAAGCCCCTGGCGTGGCGCGGCGTGAAGATCGGCGCGACGGCCTTGCGCGAGCGGCGCCAGACCGCGCCCTCGGCCGTCAGCAGCCCGTCGCGCAGGATCGGGCGCAGCACGAGCTGGCGAACCGTCGCCATCCTGTAATTGGCGGCGTTGTCGACGAGGAGATGTTTGATAAGGCCGGGATCGTTGACGATCAGCGTCTTCTCGCCGAAGAAGCTCGTCATGATCCAGGGCAGCGTATAGGAGGGCACGCCCCACAGTTCCAGCGGGTTGCGGAAGACGGTCCGGATGATCTCGATCTTCGAGGGCGGCACCGTTCGGGGAACGGGCGCGGGCGGTTCGAACGGCTCGGGACGCATGTCCATCGTCTTCTTCCTTCAATCGGCTT
Organism: Shinella zoogloeoides; assembly: GCF_033705735.1. Lineage (NCBI taxonomy): Bacteria > Pseudomonadati > Pseudomonadota > Alphaproteobacteria > Hyphomicrobiales > Rhizobiaceae > Shinella > Shinella zoogloeoides. Next base: position 3,281,741 of record NZ_CP131130.1, on the reverse strand, counting down.
GCCCGGAGTGTGGGCCGAGAGCGAGGCAGAAATCAGGGCAGGCCCCCGCAAAAGCGCGTAGCGCCCTTCCGGCCGGACCTGCGGAAAGCTAGAGCAGGCCGCGCAGTTCCGCCAGCTTGTCGTTGATCAGCCAGCCGTAATAGTTCTCTTCCGGCCAGGTCGCCTCGCCGGCCGCGCGGCGCGCGGCGAAGGCCGCGGCGCGGGCATCGGGATTGCCGATATTGTAGAGCGTCGCCGTCAGGCCGGGATTCTTCGAGATGTCGACGCCGGCGGTCTTCCTGTAGGCGTCGATCGAGCGGCGGATCGCGGCGGCCATGTAGGCGAGCGAGGTGTCCGGATCCATGATCGCCTGATAGACCCCGGCCGCGTCGTTCTCGTCGAGCCTGTCATAACCGGAGATGCGGGCGACGTCGTCGGTGAGCGTCAGCGCCGTCAGCGGGTTGATCTGGCCGAGGCCGAAGGTCTGGCCGGCATAGAAGGGCTGGAAGAACACCGCGCTGAAACGGTTGTTCGGATAGGACGTGCCACCGACCGTCCGGCCCTTGAAGGTCTTGTTCCAGACGCCCTCGCGGCAGGTCCACAGTGCGTAGGAGCCCTTCTTCGACGCGCATTGCGAAAATTCCGGCCGGGCGATGAAGTCGCCGACCGTCTCGCCGTCATAGGCGAAGCGGAAGTTGCCGGTATAGGACGCGGCCTTCACATAGTAGCTCTGCAGCCGGTCATAGGCATCGACATTATAGGTATGCTCGCCGACGATGGCGCCGACCATGTGGATCGGGTCGATGCCGTATTTCGCGGCGGTCGACTTGATCTTGCCGGTGAGCTGGCGGTCGTTGGCGATGAGGTCGCGCACCTTCTCGTATTTCGCGTCGAAGGAGGTCTTGCCGGCCTTGGTGCGGCGCGTGGAGGCGCCCGGAATAGCGGGCTGCTCGGCATTGCGGTTGCCGGGCGGCACCACGTCGATGGCCAGCGCCGTCGTCTGGCTCTGGACAAAAAGGGCGGCTGCAAGGGCAAGCACAGGCAAGAACTGTCGCACGATTCCGTTTCCCGTCTGGTCAAATCTGTCGGCGGATGGCGGCGACCGATGCACGACGAACATGTCGGAATGATGCCAAGCGCGGCAAAGGCGTAAGGCGGGAGCGCCCCTTCTGTCGAGAGGTCCCGCCTTCAAAAATGCGGCACCGGCGACCCGCTAATGGATCACCGGTGCCGAAACGTCACAGGATGTAGCGCGACAGGTCCGTATTGGCCGCCAGCGTGCCGACATGCTTGCGCACATAGTCGGCGTCGATGACGAGGCTGTTGCCGCCCTTGTCCGGCGCTTCGAAGGAGATCTCGTCGAGCACCCGTTCCATCACCGTCTGGAGACGCCGCGCGCCGATATTCTCGACGCTGGCGTTGAGCTGCACGGCGACGTCCGCCAGCGCATCGATGCCGTCCTCGGTGAAATCGAGCGTGACGTCTTCGGTCTGCATCAGCGCCTTGTACTGGCGGATGAGGCTTGCCTCCGTTTCCGTAAGGATGCGGCGGAAGTCCTCCTTGGTGAGGGCGCGCAGCTCGACGCGGATCGGCAGGCGGCCCTGAAGCTCCGGCAGCAGGTCCGATGGCTTGGAGACGTGGAACGCGCCGGAGGCGATGAAGAGGATATGATCCGTTTTCACCGGCCCGTATTTCGTGGCGACCGTCGTGCCTTCGACGAGCGGCAGCAAGTCGCGCTGCACGCCCTCGCGGGAGACGCCCGCGCCCATGCCGCCGTCGCGCGCGGCGATCTTGTCGATCTCGTCGATGAAGACGATGCCATCGTTCTCCGCCGAGCGGATGGCCTCGCGCTGGATCTGCTCGTTGTCGAGCAGCTTGTCGGATTCGTCGTCGATCAGGACCTTGTACGAGTCCTTGACCGTCGTCTTGACCTTCTTGGTGCGCCCGCCCATCGCCTTGCCGAACATTTCGGACAGGTTCAGCACGCCGATATTGGCCCCCGGCATGCCGGGGATCTCGAAGCCGCCGGGCATGCCGCCGGTATCGGCGATGTCGATCTCGATCTCCTTGTCATCCAGCTCGTTGTTGCGCAGCTTTTTACGGAACGAGTCGCGCGTCGCCGGCGAGGCGGTCGCGCCGACGAGGGCGTCGAGCACCCGTTCCTCGGCATTCATATGGGCCTTGGCCGTCACCTCGGCGCGCTTCTTCTCGCGCACCAGGCCGATGCCGACCTCCACGAGGTCGCGCACGATCTGCTCGACATCGCGGCCGACATAGCCGACCTCGGTGAACTTGGTGGCCTCGACCTTGACGAAGGGTGCGCCGGCGAGTTTTGCGAGGCGACGGGAAATCTCCGTCTTGCCGACGCCGGTCGGGCCGATCATCAGGATGTTCTTCGGCATGACCTCGTCGCGCAGATCAGGCTCGAGCTGGTGGCGGCGCCAGCGGTTGCGCAGCGCGATGGCCACGGCGCGCTTGGCGTCGTGCTGGCCGATAATGAAACGGTCGAGTTCGGAAACGATCTCGCGGGGCGAAAAATTGGACATGGGCTTTTCCGTTTCTAGCAACGGTCCCGGGCCATCATCAGCGCCGGGCCGTCCTCAGTCATGCGTTGATCGAAAGCATGGAATCCGGCCTTTTCATAGGCCCGGATGGCATGCGCATTGTCCGGGTGGGGATCGAGCACGATCCGCTCCACACCCTCGTCGAAGACCTTGGCCGCGAAGGCGTCGATCATTGTCGGGCCGTGGCCGATGCCGACCATATCGGCAAGGCCGATGAACTGGTCGATGCCGATAGTTTGCTCGGGCCGGTCGCCGAAGGAGAAATCATCGGCCGCGATCCGGTAGGATTGCAGGTAGGCGAAGGGCGTCCCGGCATGGAGAACGATGAAGGACGCCATTGCCGGATCGTCGAAATCCTCGGCAATGCCGGCGACTTCTTTCGCCGGCTCGCCCCACCAGCGCCGGACATGCGGCGCGTTCAGCCAGCGTTCCAGCATCGGCAGGTCGTCCGCCGTCACCGGCCGGAAGGCGTAGAGGTCAGCGGTCGGCATCCAGCGTTTCCACCACGACATTGTGGTTGGTGTAGACGCAGATATCGCCGGCGATCTGCATGGCGCGGCGCGCGATCTCCTCGGCCGACTTGTCGGTGTCCATCAGCGCGCGGGCGGCTGCATAGGCATAGTTGCCGCCCGAGCCGATCGCCATCGTGCCGTGTTCCGGCTCCAGCACGTCGCCATTGCCGGTCAGCGCCAGCGTAACGGACTTGTCGGCGACCAGCATCATGGCTTCGAGACGGCGCAGGTAGCGATCGGTGCGCCAATCCTTGGCAAGCTCCACGGCGGCGCGCATCAGCTGGTCGGGGTACTGTTCGAGCTTGGCTTCGAGCCGCTCAAGCAGCGTGAAGGCGTCGGCGGTCGCGCCGGCGAAACCGGCAATGACGTCACCCTTGGCAAGCCGGCGCACCTTGCGCGCATTGCCCTTCATGACAGTCTGGCCAAGGCTCACCTGGCCGTCGCCCGCCATCACCACCTTGCCGTCCTTGCGGACGGTGATGATCGTCGTGGCGTGCATGGAAGCGTAGGGGTCGTGTTCACTCATGGATGGACCTTTCGGGCCCGGATACCGGGCGGGGCACCGCCGACGAGGCGGCTTCGTTGTCATCTATGTAAGCAGCGGCTCGGCAATTGCAAACGGAGCAAGCGGCGGGTGATGGCGAGGGCCTTTCGTCCTGCGCCGAAGGCCCGTGAAAGACTGGCGTTTTCGTGACAGCCCTGTTAAGGAGCGGCGGTAAAATCACCGGAGAAACCCATGAGCCGCACAGCCAGCGTTTCGCGCAAGACGAACGAGACCTCCGTTTCGGTCACCGTCGATATCGACGGCACCGGCACGTCGACCATTTCGACGGGCGTGGGCTTCTTCGATCATATGCTCGACCAGCTGTCGCGCCATTCGCTCATCGACATGGAGATCAAGACCGAAGGGGACCTGCATGTCGACGACCATCACACGGTCGAGGACACGGGCATCGCCATCGGCCAGGCCATCGCGAAGGCGCTCGGCGACCGGCGCGGCATCACGCGCTACGCCTCGCTCGACCTTGCCATGGACGAGACGATGACGCGCGCCGCCGTGGACGTCTCCGGCCGTCCCTTCCTCGTGTGGAACGTGAATTTCTCCGCCCCGAAGATCGGCACCTTCGACACCGAGCTGGTGCGCGAATTCTTCAACGCGCTTGCCCAGCACGCCGGCATCACGCTGCATATCCAGAACATCTACGGCGCGAACAACCATCATATCTCCGAGACGTGCTTCAAGGCCGTCGCGCGCGTGCTGCGCACCGCGACCGAGATCGATCCCCGCCAGGCGGGCCGCGTTCCCTCGACGAAGGGTTCGCTGGCCTGAGCAAAGGCACAGTTGGAGGCCTCCCATGGCCACGTTCCTCGTTCTGATACCGCCGGGTGCCCGAAAGGGCGATGAAAAGGCCCGCGTCATCCGCGACCGCTTCTCCTGGCTCGCGCTCTTCCTGCCGGTGATCTGGCTGCTCTGGCACAGGGCATGGCTCGCCGCCGCCCTCGCCTTCGCGGTGCAGGCGCTCGGCTCGGCCGTTGCCGATCATCCCGTCTTCGGCCTTGCCGGCCTCGGCCTTTGCCTTGCGACCAACCTTCTCGTCGCACTCGAAGGCCCCTCCATGGTCGTCGCCGGCCTCGAACGGCGCGGCTGGACGGTCGATACGGCGATCTCCGCCGATGACCGGGAAACGGCCGAAGCGATCTACTACATGGAAACCCCGGCCGGCGAGGCGGAGACGCGCGACAGCGTTTCCCTGCCGGCCTCCGGAACCTCCGCGCGCCGGCACGCTCCCATGCTCGGCCTCGTCGGTTTCAAGGAAGGACGCTGACATGCGCGTTGCGATCATCGACTACGGCTCGGGCAACCTGCGCTCGGCCACCAAGGCCTTCGAGCGGGCGGCGCGCGAAGCCGGCATCGAAGCGGAAATCGACCTTACCGACAAGGCCGAGCGCGTCGCCTCCGCCGACCGCATCGTGCTGCCCGGCGTCGGCGCCTATGCCGATTGCCGCCGCGGGCTCGATGCCGTGCCCGGCATGGTGGAGGCGCTGCGCGACGTGGTCGAGAACAGGGCTCACCCCTTCCTCGGCATCTGCGTCGGCATGCAGCTCATGTCCTCGCGCGGCCTGGAAAAAACCGTGACCGAGGGCCTCGGCTGGATCAGGGGCGACGTCGTGAAGATGACGCCCGGCGATCCGGAGCTGAAGATCCCGCAGATCGGCTGGAACACGCTCGACCGCAGGCACCCTCACCCGCTCTTCGATGGCATCCCGGAAACGCTGCACGCCTATTTCGTGCATTCCTACCACCTTGCCACGGAAAACCGGGAAGACGCGGTCGCGACCGTCGATTACGGCGGGCCGATGACCGCCTTCGTCGCTAACGGCAACAAGGCCGGCGCGCAGTTCCACCCGGAAAAGAGCCAGACGCTCGGCCTCGCCCTCATCACCAATTTTCTGCGCTGGAAACCCTGACATGATCCTCTTTCCCGCCATCGACCTGAAAGACGGCCAGTGCGTTCGCCTCAAGCTCGGCGACATGGACCAGGCCACTGTCTACAATCCCGACCCGGCCGCGCAGGCGAAAGCCTTCGAGGACCAGGGCTTCGAATGGCTGCATGTCGTCGACCTCAACGGCGCCTTCGCGGGGGAAAGCGTCAACGGCGCGGCCGTCGACGCCATCCTGAAGGCGACGAAGAACCCGGTGCAGCTCGGCGGCGGCATCCGCACGCTGGAGCATATCGAAAGCTGGCTGTCGCGCGGTCTCTCGCGCGTCATCCTCGGCACCGTCGCCGTGCGCGATCCGGCGCTCGTCATCGAGGCCTGCAAGCAATTCCCCGGCAAGGTCGCGGTCGGCATCGATGCCAAGGGCGGCAAGGTGGCCGTCGAGGGCTGGGCGGAAGCCTCCGAGCTCGGCGTGATCGAGCTTGCAAAGAAGTTCGAGGGCGCGGGCGTCGCCGCGATTATCTATACCGACATCGACCGCGACGGCATTCTGGCGGGCATCAACTGGGCCTCGACGCTGGAACTGGCCGACGCCGTCTCCATTCCCGTCATCGCTTCCGGCGGCCTTGCCTCGATGGACGACATAAGCCGCCTCGTCGCCGCTGACGCCCGCAAGCTCGAAGGCGCGATCTCCGGCCGGGCGCTCTATGACGGGCGCATCGATCCGGCGGAAGCCCTGGCGCTGATCCGCGAAGCACGAGGAGAAGCCGCATGACCCTGAAAGCGCGCGTCATTCCCTGCCTCGACGTCAAGGACGGCCGCGTCGTCAAGGGCGTCAGCTTCGTCAATCTCGTCGATGCCGGCGATCCCGTGGAATCGGCCAAGGCCTATGATGCGGCCGGGGCCGACGAACTCTGCTTCCTCGACATCACCGCCTCCTCCGACAATCGCGACACGATCTTCGACGTCGTGGCGCGCACCGCCGACCATTGCTTCATGCCGCTCACGGTCGGCGGGGGCGTGCGCACGGTCGCCGATATCCGCAAGCTGCTGCTTGCCGGGGCGGACAAGGTGTCGATCAATTCGGCCGCCGTCTCCAATCCCGATTTCGTGGCGGAAGCCGCCGACAAGTTCGGCAACCAGTGCATCGTCGTCTCCATCGATTCGAAGAAGGTTTCGGCGGAAGGCGAAGAGGACCGCTGGGAGATATTCACCCATGGCGGCCGCAAGCCGACCGGCATCGACGCCGTGGCCTTCGCCGAGAAGATGGTGGAGCGCGGCGCGGGCGAGCTGCTGCTCACCTCCATGGACCGCGACGGCCAGAAGGGCGGCTACGACATCGCGCTGACACGGACGATTGCCGACCGCGTCTCCGTGCCGGTCATCGCGTCCGGTGGCGTCGGCACGCTCGACCATCTCGTCGAGGGCGTGCGTGACGGCCATGCGACGGCGGTGCTCGCCGCCTCGATCTTCCACTTCGGCACCTACACGGTGGGCGAGGCCAAGCGCTACATGGCCGAGCATGGCATCGCCATGCGGCTCGACTGAGGAGCATCTCATGAGCACCTTCACCCTTGCCGATCTCGAAGCCATCGTCGCGGCGCGCGCCGCGGCCGACCCGTCGGAGAGCTGGACGGCCAAGCTGGTTGCGGCCGGGCAGCAGAAAGCGGCGAAAAAGCTCGGGGAAGAGGCGGTCGAGACCGTCATCGCGGCCATCGAGGGCAAAAAGGCCGAATTGACGAGCGAAACGGCCGATTTGCTCTATCATCTCATGGTCGTATTGAAAATCGGCGGCGTGCCGCTACAAGATGTCATGGGGGAGCTGGAGAGGCGCACGGGCCAGTCCGGCCTTGCGGAAAAGGCCAGCCGGAAGAGCTGATGATCCAGGCAGCGCGCGACAAGGACCAGGCGGACATACCGGACGATTTCGGCAACCGCGACTATTCTCCCTACCGTTTCTTTCCGGCGGAGGAATGGGCGCGGTTCCGGGCCGATACGCCCCTGACGCTGACCGCCGACGAGGTCCAGCGCCTGCGCTCCCTCGGCGACCCGATCGACCTCGACGAGGTCCGGCGCATCTATCTCTCGCTCTCGCGCCTGCTGTCGGCCCATGTCGAATCCTCGCAGATGCTCTTCGAGCAGCGCAAGCAGTTCCTCAGCCTCTCCGACGAGGCCAAGACCCCCTTCGTCATCGGCATTGCCGGGTCCGTGGCGGTCGGCAAGTCGACCACCGCGCGTATCCTGATGGAACTCCTGTCGCGCTGGCCGTCCAGTCCGAAGGTCGATCTCGTGACGACCGACGGCTTCCTCTATCCGAACGCCGTTCTCCAGCGCGAGAACATGATGGACCGCAAGGGCTTTCCGGAGAGCTACGACACCGGCGCGCTGCTGCGCTTCCTCTCGGCGATCAAGGCCGGCAAGAAGGACGTCAAGGCGCCGATGTATTCGCATCTGACCTATGACGTGCTGCCGAACAGCTTCCGCACCGTCGACCGGCCGGATATCCTGATCTTCGAGGGCATCAACGTGCTGCAGTCGCGCAACCTGCCGGCGGACGGCAAGATCGTGCCGATGGTCTCGGACTTCTTCGACTTCTCCATCTATATCGACGCGGAGGAGAAGCTGATCCACGCCTGGTATGTGGAACGCTTCATGCGCCTGCGCGAAACGGCCTTCAAGAACCCGGATTCCTACTTCCACCGCTATGCGACGATCAGCGAGGACGAGGCGCTGGCCATCGCCGAGGGCCTCTGGCGCAACATCAATCTGAAGAACCTGCACCAGAACATCCTGCCGACGCGCCCGCGCGCCGACCTGATCCTGCAGAAGGGCAGGAACCACCTCATCGAGACGGTTGCGCTGCGCAAATTGTAAGCCGGCTATGGATTGACGCGACGAAGCGTCAGGTTGATGCGCCCATCCTTCTTCAGGAGCGTGGAGGTGCCCGGATAGATCCGGTCGACGCCGTGGAAGATCAGCCGGCTCTCACCGCCGAAGACGAAGACGTCGCCGCTCGACAGCCGGAAGGAGCGCGTCGGATCGCTGCGGGAAACGCCGCCGACGCGGAACAGGCATTCATCGCCGAGCGAGACCGAGACGACCGGCGCGGAGAAGTCGCTCTCGTCGCGGTCCTGGTGCAGACCCATCTTCGCATCCGGATCGTAGAAATTGACGAGGCAAGCTTCCGGCGGCCCGGAGAAGCCGGAAACCTCGTTCCACAAGGCCAGAAGCATGTCCGGAATGGCCGGCCAGGGACGGCCGGTCTCGGGATGCGTGGACTGGTAGCGGTAGCCGCGCTCCCTGTCCGTCACCCAGCCGAGCGATCCGCAATTGGTCATGCGGACCGACATCGGCTTTCCCGTCTTCGGCATGCGCGGCACGAAGAGCGGAGCCTCGGCGACGACCTGCCTGATGGCAGCGACGAGCGCTTCCTGCGCCGTCCGGTCGAAATGGTCGGGGAGATAGCGCAGCCCCGGAGCGAGGCCGCGCCCGGCCGTCACGGCTCAGGCTTCCGCGAGATCGGGAATGCGCAGCACCTGGCCGGGATAGATCTTGTCCGGATGGGACAGCATCGGGCGGTTGGCGTCGAAGATCACCGTGTGCTTGGCGCCCTTGCCCTTGCCGTACTGGGCCTCGGCGATCTTCCAGAGGTTGTCGCCCTTCTTCACCGTGTAGAAGACCGGCTCCTTGGCCGGAGCGGCCGCCACGGCGAGCGCCTCGGTATCGACCTTGGAAACGCCGAGCGTGTTGCCGACGGCGACGATCGCCTTTTCGAAGACGGTCTGGTCCGCGACGCTGCCCTTCAGCACGACCTTGTCGTCGACCACCTCGACCTGCACCTGATCGGTGCCGAGGCCGTGCGATTCCAGTTCCTTCTTGACCGCCTCGGCATCCGGCGCCTCGTCGTCGCCGCCGATCCCGAGCTTCTTGCCGGCGTTCTTGATAAAGCTGAAGAGACCCATGTCCATCCTCCTGTTTTTCCCGACTTAAGCAGACCTTGCCCGCAAAGGAAAGGCGTCGTTTCCTTCCCACGCATAAACGGCCAAGTTGCGGCGATCATTCGCCCGAGGGCTTCGCCCGCATGCGTTTCACGTCCGACCGGCCGGACTTCGCCTTGAGCCGGCGTTCGACCGAACCCTTTGTCGGCTTGGTCTTGCGGCGCGGCGGAGGCGGCGGTTCGGCGGCCTTGAGGATCAGTTCCTTCAGCCGCTCGCGCGCATCCTCCCGGTTGCGTTCCTGGCTGCGGAAGCGGTTGGCCTCGATCATCAGCACGCCGTCCTTGGAGACCTTGCGGCCGGCGAGCTTTTCCGCATTCTCTTTCACCCGCTCGCTCAGAGAGGGCGAGTTGCGCAGGTCGAAGAAGAGCTGGACCGCCGTCGAGACCTTGTTGACGTTCTGCCCGCCCGGACCGCCGGCCAGCACGAACTGCTCGGTCAGTTCCCAACCGGCAATCGTGATCGAACGGCTGATATAGAGGGGATCGCTGGCCATGGATGTTCCTTTCCAGGCCGTTGTAGCGGGCGGCGGGGCGAACGGGAAGCCGCCCGCAGAGACGAAAAACCCGGCCTTGCGGGCCGGGTTTCACGTGAATCATCGCCGAGACCTTACTCGGCGGCAACCTTCAAGCCCGGGGCCGCGTCGCGAACGCTGCCGTCGACCTGGTCCTCGAACTTCCCGAAGTTCGCGATGAACATGTCGACGAGCTTGCGGGCCTGCCTGTCATAGGCGGCGCCGTTCGCCCAGGTCGAGCGCGGGTCGAGGATCTTCGTGTCGACATCCGGCACCGACACCGGCACCTGGAAGCCGAAATTGTCGTCGCGGCGGAAGAGCGCGTTCTTCAGCGAGCCGTCAAGGGCGGCGGCAAGAAGCGTGCGGGTCGCCTTGATCGGCATGCGGCGACCTTCGCCGTAAGCGCCGCCCGTCCAGCCGGTATTGACCAGCCAGCAATCGACGCCGTGCTCGGCGATGAGCTCCTTCAGGAGGTTGCCGTAGACCGTCGGGTGACGCGGCATGAAGGGCGCGCCGAAGCAGGTCGAGAAGGTGGCTTCCGGCTCGGTCACGCCGCGCTCCGTGCCGGCAACCTTGGCGGTGTAGCCGGAGAGGAAGTGGTACATGGCCTGGTCGGGCGTCAGCTTGGCGATCGGCGGCATCACGCCGAAGGCATCGGCCGTCAGCATGATGATCGTCTTGGGATGCGGCGCGCGGCCGGTCTCGCTGGCATTCGGGATGAAGTGCAGCGGATAGGCGCAACGGGTATTTTCCGTCAGCGAGCCGTCGTTGAAGTCCGGAACGCCGTTGGCGTCGAGCACGACGTTTTCGAGAACCGTGCCGAAGCGCTGGGTCGTGGCGTAGATTTCCGGCTCGGCCTCGGCCGAAAGGCGGATCGTCTTGGCGTAGCAGCCGCCTTCGAAGTTGAAGATGCCGTTTTCGCCCCAGCCGTGCTCGTCGTCACCGATCAGCGTGCGGTTCGGGTCGGCGGAAAGCGTCGTCTTGCCGGTGCCGGACAGGCCGAAGAACACGGCAGCGTCGCCAGCCGGGCCGACATTGGCCGAGCAGTGCATCGGCATGACCTTTTCCGACGGCAGCAGCCAGTTGAGCACGGTGAAGACCGACTTTTTCATTTCGCCGGCATAGTAGGTGCCGGCGATCAGCACGATGCCGCGCGTCAGGTCGCAGGCGATCATGGTCTCGGTGCGCGCGCCGTGGCGGACCGGATCGGCCTTGAAGGTCGGCAGGTCGATGATCGTCAGCTTCGGCGCGAAGGCCGCAAGGTCCTTCTCTTCCGGGCGGATGAGCAGGTTGCGGATGAACAGCGAATGCCAGGCGAGTTCCGTGACGACACGGGTCGGCAGGGCATATTCCGCATCGGCGCCGCCGATGAGATCCTGCACGAAGAGATCGCGGCCGCCGGCATGGGCCAGCATGTCGGCATGCAGCGCGTCGAAGTGCTCGCGCGACACGGCCTTGTTGTTGTCCCACCAGATGGCGTCCTCGGTGTTTTCGTCGCGCACGACGAACTTGTCCTTGGGCGAACGGCCGGTGTGCTGGCCGGTGAGTGCGCGCAGGGCGCCATGGGCCGTCCTGACCGCTTCGCCGCGGCCGAGGGCCTCTTCATAAAGGGCCTCTGCTGCAAAGTTGTACCGGACCGTGCCGCTGGTGTTGATACCCATCGCGGTGAGCCCCAGAGCGGGGTTGCGAACGCCGAGTTCCTGCATGGTCCAGATTTCCTCCGTGGACGAAGAGCCAGGTGAATTTCCGGGGAAGCTAATCCGCGATTGTCACAAAAACAAGAGTGAAATCGAAATTAGGCAATAATATCAAACTATTAATCGATTTAAATATTTGTCCTACTTTTTTAATCGTTTGAATAATCGATTTAAAAAGGAGTGGAAAATACGGCCCGGAACGTCTCCCTTTATCTTTGCCACAATTTGTTCCACCTTTACCCCCAGACAGGCGCTTCATTCGTCCAGGACAGGAACTCGATCCGAGGTCAGGCCGAGGTCGGGAAAGGCGCCCATGAATATGGAGACAAGCAGGATGCAGACGATCGCACTCGTAGACGACGACCGGAATATCCTCACATCCGTGTCGATCGCCCTGGAGGCGGAAGGCTACAAGGTCGAGACCTATACGGACGGCGCGTCCGCGCTCGACGGCCTTCTTGCCCGCCCGCCGCAGCTTGCGATCTTCGACATCAAGATGCCGCGCATGGACGGCATGGAGCTTCTGCGGCGCCTGCGCCAGAAGTCGGACATCCCCGTCATCTTCCTCACCTCCAAGGACGAGGAGATCGACGAGCTGTTCGGCCTCAAGATGGGCGCGGACGACTTCATCACCAAGCCGTTCTCGCAGCGTCTGCTGGTGGAGCGCGTCAAGGCGATCCTGCGCCGTGCCTCGAGCCGCGAGGCGGCCGCCTCGGCGGGTGCGGCCGGCACCGCAAAGCCCGGCGAGATCACGGCCCGCTCGCTGGAGCGCGGCCAGCTCGTCATGGACCAGGAGCGCCATACCTGCACCTGGAAGGGCGAGCCGGTGACGCTGACCGTCACGGAATTCCTCATCCTGCATTCGCTCGCCCAGCGCCCCGGCGTGGTGAAGAGCCGCGATTCGCTGATGGACGCCGCCTATGACGAGCAGGTCTATGTCGACGACCGCACCATCGACAGCCACATCAAGCGGCTTCGCAAGAAGTTCAAGATGGTCGACACCGACTTCGACATGATCGAAACGCTCTACGGCGTCGGCTACCGCTTCCGCGAAACCGCCTGAGGCGGATTTTGCTTGCATCGACCGCGGCAGCGATGGCATGCCGCGGTTGGCGGCGTTGCGCCGCATGAAGGATCACCCGCTTGTCGCAGACCGTGCTGGAAAGGGATGGAGAGGACGCCGAAGGCCGGCCCGCGCCGCGCGCCGGACGCCGCTGGACCCATCCCTTCACGCTGGCCCGCCGCATCTTCGGCAATGCCGTCTTCTCGAGCCTCACGCGGCGCATCCTCTTCTTCAACCTCGTCGCGCTGGTCGTGCTCGTCGCGGGCATCCTCTATCTCAACCAGTTCCGCGAGGGCCTGATCGACGCCCGCGTCGAGAGCCTGCTGACCCAGGGCGAGATCATCGCCGGCGCGATCTCCGCCTCCGCCACGGTCGACACCAACTCGATCACCATCGACCCTGAAAAGCTGCTGGAACTGCAGGCGGGCCAGAGCATCACGCCCCTGCCGGGCGACGACGACCTCGAATTCCCGATCAATCCCGAGCGCATCGCCCCGGTCCTCCGGCGGCTGATCTCGCCGACCCGCACCCGCGCGCGCATCTACGACACCGACGCCAACCTGCTGCTCGATTCGCGCCATCTCTATACGCAGGGCCAGGTGCTGCGTTTCGACCTGCCGCCCGTGGAGCCGGAGACCCCGAGCCTGCTCGATCAGCTCAATGTCTGGTTCAACCGCATCCTCCAGCCGAGCAACCTGCCGCAATACAAGGAAGCGCCGGGCGGCGACGGCTCGATCTATCCCGAAGTGATGAACGCGCTGACCGGCGTGCGCGGCGCCGTCGTGCGCGTCAACGACAAGGGCGAGCTGATCGTCTCGGTCGCCGTGCCGGTGCAGCGTTTTCGCGCGGTGCTCGGCGTGCTGCTGCTCTCGACGCAGGCGGGCGACATCGACAAGATCGTCCATGCCGAGCGCCTCGCCATCATGCGCGTCGCCGGCGTCGCCGGCCTCGTCAACATCGCCCTGTCGCTGCTCCTCTCCAGCACCATCGCCAATCCGCTGCGCCGGCTTTCGGCGGCGGCGATCCGCGTCCGCCGCGGGGCGAAGGAGCGCGAGGAAATCCCCGACTTCTCCGTGCGCCAGGACGAGATCGGCAATCTTTCCATCGCGCTGCGCCAGATGACGACGGCGCTCTACGACCGCATCGACGCCATCGAGAGCTTCGCCGCCGATGTCAGCCACGAGCTCAAGAACCCGCTGACCTCTCTGCGCAGCGCCGTCGAGACGCTGCCGCTCGCCCGCACGGACGATTCGAAGAAGCGGCTGATGGACATCATCCAGCACGATGTGCGCCGCCTCGACCGCCTGATCAGCGACATTTCCGACGCCTCACGGCTCGATGCGGAACTGGCGCGCAGCGACGCCCGCAGCATCGACCTCGAAAAGCTGCTCGGCGACCTCATCGACATCTCCCGCCAGGTCAATACGCGCAAGAAACCCGTCACGCTCGACTTCGTCGTCGACCGCAAGGACAATCCGAAGGCGCGCTTCGAGGTCAGCGGCTACGAGCTGCGCATCGGCCAGATCGTCACGAACCTCATCGAGAATGCGCGCTCCTTCGTGCCGGATCCCGGCGGGCGCATCGTCGTGCGACTTTCGCGCGGGCGGAACGACCGCTGCATCATCCAGGTCGAGGACAATGGTCCCGGTATCCAGGCAGAAGATATCGACCGCATCTTCGAACGCTTCTACACGGACCGCCCGGCAAGCGAGGGCTTCGGCCAGAATTCCGGCCTCGGCCTCTCCATTTCCCGCCAGATCGCCGAGGCGCACGGCGGCACGCTGAAGGCCGACAACATCGTCGACAAGGCGACCGGCGAAAAGCACGGCGCCCGTTTCACCCTCTCTCTCCCCGCCGACCCGAAGAAATGAGCGGCGCGGTCAACGTGCACGGAACGGCCATCGTGATCGGCGCGACGGGGCTCCTCTTCGTCGGCCCCTCGGGCGCGGGCAAGAGCGCGGCCGCCCTCCAATGCATTCACGAGGCCCGCGGGCGGGGGCTGTCCACCGCGCTCGTCAGCGACGACCAGGTTCTCATCCGTGAGGAAGAGGGCCGGCTCATTGCGCGGGCGCCCGCCAGCATCGCCGGGCTGATCGAGGTGCGCGGCGCGGGGATTGTCCGGATGGAGACGGTTAGCGAGGCCGTGCTGCACCGGGCCGTGCGGCCCATCGCCCCGCCCTTTGCCGAGCGCCTGCCGCCGGACGGGGAAACGACGGAGATCCTTCCGGGGCGTTTCCTGCCGCTGACGCGGCTGCCGCTCCTTGCCGGCTGCACGGCTTTCTCGGTATTGGCAACGCTGCACCCGGAAATCCTCCGGGATTGACCGCAAAAGCCCCGGCAAAACGCCAGAACGGGCATTTAGGGCTTGCACTCGGGCTTTTCATTGACATGATGGCCACCCCAACGGTGGACGGAATTGTTGCATTGCGGTAATGGGCCGTCCGTTTGTGTCGGGAAACTGGAGCGACTGCTGATGATCGGACTGGTGCTTGTCACCCATGGCAAGCTGGCGGAGGAATTCCGTCACGCCCTTGAACATGTTGTCGGTCCGCAAAAGGCCATCGAGACGGTCTGCATCGGCCCCGAGGACGACATGGACCAGCGCCGCCAGGATATCCTGGAGGCCGTCAACCGGGCCGACCAGGGCCATGGCGTGATCATCCTCACCGACATGTTCGGCGGCACCCCGTCGAACCTCGCGATCTCCGTGATGACCGGCGAGGGCATCGAGGTGATCGCCGGCGTCAACCTGCCCATGCTGATCAAGCTCGCCGGCATCCGCGGCGAGAACAACATGGAAAAGGCGCTGATCGACGCGTCGGAAGCCGGCCGCAAATATATCAACGTGGCAAGCCGCGTCCTCAGCGGCAAGTAAGGTTCCCTGCCGCCCATGACCGCCTCGAAAGAGCTTCTCATCATCAACAAGCGCGGCCTGCACGCCCGCGCCTCGGCCAAGTTCGTCCAGACCGTCGACGGCTACGACGCGGAAGTGACCGTCTCCAAGGACGGCATGACGGTGGGTGGCACCTCGATCATGGGCCTGATGATGCTGGCCGCCAGCCCCGGCTGCAGCGTGCTCGTCACCGCGACGGGCAGCCAGGCGCGCGAGGTGCTCGACGCGCTGGACGCGCTGATTGCCGACCGCTTCGGCGAGGAAATGTAAACCACGCGCAGACATAAGGATATAAAGACTTCTTTATGTCCGGTTGCTCCAGTCGCCGTTTCCTGATAGGAAGCGCCATCACGACTGGAGATTTTTGATGACCACCACGCAGGACTACCACGTCGCCGATATCGGGCTCGCCGATTTCGGCCGCAAGGAAATTCAGATCGCCGAGACGGAAATGCCGGGCCTGATGGCCTGCCGCGAAGAGTTCGGCGCCTCCAAGCCGCTCAAGGGCGCACGCATTACCGGCTCGCTGCACATGACCATCCAGACCGCTGTCCTCATCGAGACGCTGGTCGCGCTCGGCGCCGACGTCCGCTGGGCCTCGTGCAACATCTTCTCCACGCAGGACCACGCCGCCGCCGCCATCGCGGCCGCCGGCATCCCGGTCTATGCCGTCAAGGGCGAGAGCCTTACTGAATACTGGCAGTATACGGACAAGATCTTCCAGTGGGCCGACGGCGGCCTCTCCAACATGATCCTCGACGACGGCGGCGACGCCACCATGTACATCCTGCTCGGCGCCCGCGCCGAAGCCGGCGAGAACGTGCTGGTCAATCCCGGTTCGGAAGAAGAGGAAATCCTCTTCGCGCAGATCAAGCAGCGCCTTGCCGCCTCCCCGGGCTGGTTCACCAAGCAGCGCGACGCGATCAAGGGCGTGACGGAAGAGACGACCACCGGCGTCAACCGTCTCTACCAGCTCCAGCAGAAGGGCCTGCTGCCCTTCCCGGCGATCAACGTCAACGACTCGGTCACCAAGTCGAAGTTCGACAACAAGTACGGCTGCAAGGAATCGCTGGTCGACGGCATCCGCCGCGGCACCGACGTGATGATGGCCGGCAAGGTCGCCGTCGTCTGCGGCTACGGCGACGTCGGCAAGGGTTCTGCCGCATCGCTGCGCGGCGCCGGCGCCCGCGTCAAAGTCACGGAAATCGACCCGATCTGCGCCCTGCAGGCCGCCATGGACGGTTTTGAAGTCGTACAGCTCGAGGACGTCGTGTCCTCCGCCGACATCTTCATCACCACGACCGGCAACAAGGACGTCATCCGCATCGAGCACATGCGCGAGATGAAGGACATGGCGATCGTCGGCAATATCGGCCACTTCGACAACGAGATCCAGGTCGCCGCGCTCCGCAATTTCAAGTGGACGAACATCAAGCCGCAGGTCGACATGATCGAGTTCCCGAAGGGCAACCGCATGATCCTGCTCTCGGAAGGCCGCCTGCTCAATCTCGGCAACGCGACCGGCCACCCGTCCTTCGTCATGTCCGCCTCGTTCTCGAACCAGGTGCTGGCCCAGATCGAGCTCTACACCAAGGGCGAGAACTACCAGAACGAAGTCTACATCCTGCCCAAGCAGCTCGACGAGAAGGTCGCGCGCCTGCATCTCGCCAAGCTCGGCGCCCGCCTCACGGAACTCTCCGAGGAGCAGGCCGGCTATATCGGCGTGACGCCGCAGGGTCCGTTCAAGGCCGAGCACTACAGGTACTGATCCTTACCCGGATTATCCACAACATCTAGAGGCGGCGCGCTTGACAAGGCGCGCCGCCTCTTTTTTGTCCCCGTCCCTTCCCGACGATTCGTGAAACAAGTATCGTTAAAGCGTTGATTCGGCGTGGAGATGCGGACCTTGCGCGCCGGATTGGGATGTCTTGTCGATCAGGCGGCAAACGGACGGAGACATACCGGGGATGATGGCGGAACAGACACGAGGCCGTTCCGGGCAGGCTTTCAGCCTGCCGGGGCGGGATATGGCGCATAGGCTTGCGCCGCAAAATGCAAATATGGTTAACGGCTGGTTGACGGGCCGCGGCAGGCGCATCCTTGCGGCCGGCTCGGCGCTGGCGTCGCTTGCCCTTGCCGGCCCGGCGCATGCCGCCGACCATCTCGCCACCACGGAAATCGTCACCGGATCCATGATGCTCGGCGTCCTGTCGGCGGCAATGATCTCGGCGCTCTGGATGATCCGCCAGCGCGGCCGCATGGAGGCCGAGCACCGCGAGCTTCGCGCGCATCTTTCCGACGCACGCCACACCGTTTCCCGCCTCCAGGCGCTGATCGGCGACAAGAACCGCCGCATCGTCATGTGGGACGGCCTTTCCGGCAAGCCGGAATTCCTGGGCCAGTTGCCGCCGGAAACCGGCGCGCCGCAGGCCGACCGCGATTTCCTCGCCTTCGGCCGCTGGCTGAAGCCGGCCTCCGCCAGCGAGATCGAGCGCGCCGTCGAAAAACTGCGCTCGCAGGCCCAGAGCTTCGACCTCGTCGTGGAAACGACCCGCGAGGAAGTGCTGGAAGCGCAGGGCCGCGTTTCCGGCGGGCAGGCCTTCGTGCGCTTCGTGGCACTCAACAATCTGCGTGCGGAAGCCGCCGAACTGAAGCTGGAGCGCGACCGGCTGGTCGCCGCGCTGACGACCCTGCAGGGCCTGCTCGACCAGATCGACCTGCCCGTCTGGCAGCGCGCCGCGGACGGCTCGCTCGCCTGGGTGAACGAAGCCTATGCCGAGGCCGTCGAGGCGAGGGACGCGGCCGGTGCCGTCACCGAGGGCCGCGAACTGCTGCCGACCATCGCGCGCGAAAAGATCCGCGCCACCAGCACCTATGACACACCGTTCCGCGACAAGGTCTCGACCGTCGTGCACGGCAACCGCAGCTTCTTCGACGTGGTGGACGCCCGCAGCGCGACGGGCTCCGCCGGCATCGCCGTCAACGTCTCCGATGTCGAGGCGGTGCGCGAGGAACTGGCGCGCACGCTGAAGAGCCACGCCGAAACGCTCGATCATCTCGCGACGCCCGTCGCGATCTTCGACGGCGACCAGCGCCTGCAATTCTACAACCAGGCCTTCCAGACCATGTGGGAGGTCGACACGGCCTTCCTCGAAGGCAAGCCCGGCAACGGCGAGCTGCTCGATCGCCTGCGCGCCGCCGGCAAGCTGCCGGAACAGCTCAACTGGAAACAGTGGAAGGAAACCGCGCTTTCCGTCTATCGCGCCATCGATACGCAGACCGACCTCTGGCACCTGCCGAACGGCCAGACGCTGCGCGTCTTCGCCACCGCCCGCCCGCAGGGCGGCGCCACCTGGGTCTTCGAGAACCTGACGGAAAAGGTCGATCTCGAGACGCGCTACAACACGCTGGTGCAGGTGCAGGACGAGACGATCGATCACCTCGCCGAAGGCGTCGCGGTGTTCAGCCCGGACGGGCGCATCCGCCTCTCCAACCCGGCCTTCCGGGCGCTGTGGGGCATCAGCGAGGCCGAGGCGAAATCCGGCACCCATATCCGCGCCATCGAGCAGGCCTGCGCGCCCTCCTACGACAAGCCGGACGGCTGGAAGCGCTTCGCGCACATCATCACCAGCTTCGACGACGAGCGACCCTCCTGCCAGGGCGTGCTGGAGCTGCGCACCGGGCTCATTCTCGACTTCGCGGTCATTCCGCTCTCCAACGCCCAGACGATGCTGACCTTCGTCAACGTCACCGACAGTGTGCGCGTCAGCCGGGCGCTGACCGAGAAGAACGAGGCGCTGCGCAAGGCCGACGCGCTGAAGAACGATTTCGTGCAGCACGTCTCCTACGAGCTGCGCTCGCCGCTGACCAATATCATCGGCTTCGCCGACCTCCTGAAGACGCCGACCATGGGCGACCTCAACGACCGGCAGGCCGAATATGTCGACCATATCGCGACCTCCTCGGCGGTGCTGCTGACCATCGTCAACGACATCCTCGACCTTGCGACCGTCGATGCCGGCATCATGGAGCTCGACTATACCGAGATCAACCTGACGGACCTCATCGACGATGTGTCGATGCAGTTCGCCGATCGGCTGCACGACGCGCAGGTGACGCTGGAGATCACCGCGCCCGACAATCTCGGCACCATCGTCGCCGACCAGCAGCGGCTCAAGCAGATCCTCATCAAGCTGCTCGGCAATGCCGCGAATTTCGCGCCGGCCGGCAGCGCCATCGGCTTCCGCTGCTGGCGCGAAGGCAGCGACCTCGTCTTCATGGTCTCCGACCGGGGGCCGGGCATTCCGCAGGACGTGCTGAAGACCGTGTTCAACCGCTTCGAAAGCCACGGTCGCCACGGCGGGGCGGGCCTCGGCCTTTCCATCGTGGAGAGCTTCGTCAGCCTGCATCACGGCACCGTCAAGATCGACAGCCACGAGGGCCGCGGCACGGACGTCACCGTGCGCATTCCCTCGGCGACGATGACCTCGTTCGCGGCAGCGGAATAGGCGCATGGCGCTCGACATCGTCCTTGCCGACGAAGCCGCGACCATCCGCTTCGGCGAGGACATGGCGATTGCGTTGAAGCGCGGCGACTATGTCGCGCTCTCCGGCGATCTCGGCGCCGGCAAGTCGACCTTCTCGCGCGCGGTGATCCGCGCCATCGCGGATGATGCCTTCCTCGAAGTGCCGAGCCCGACCTTCACGCTGGTGCAGAGCTACGATCTCAGGCTTCCCGTCGCCCATTTCGACCTCTATCGCATCGCGGATGCCGCCGAGATCGACGAACTCGGCTTCGACGAGGCACTTGCCGACGGCATCTGCCTCGTCGAATGGCCGGAAAAGGGCGAAGGCGCCCTGCCCGCCGACGGCATCACCCTGACCTTCACGCATGAAGGCGAGGGCCGGCGCGTCGTCATCGATGGCCCGGCACCGGCGCTTGCCCGCATCGAGCGGTCCCTCGCCATCCGCGCCTTCCTCGACGAAGCCGGCTACCGGGATGCCACCCGCCGGCACCTGACGGGCGATGCCTCCGTGCGCGCCTATGAGCATGTCACCTCCGGCGGCGCGCGCTATGTGCTGATGGACGCGCCGCGCCACACGCCCGGCCCGATCCTCGCCCATGGCAAATATTACCAGCAGATCGCCCATATCGCCGAGGACGTGAAGCCGTTCATCGCAGTCGACCGTTACCTCGTTTCCTGCGGCCTTCGCGCGCCCGCCATCTACGAGACGGATATCGAACAGGGCATCCTCCTGATCGAGGATCTCGGCAGCGAGGGCGTTCTCGATGCGGAGGGCGCGCCGATCGCGGAGCGCTATCTGGAGAGCACCGCCTGCCTCGCGCATATGCACGGGCAAGCTTTTGCGCGCGATCTGCCGGTTGCGGATGGCATCGTCCATACCGTGCCGGATTTCGACCGGGACGCCATGCAGATCGAGGTGAGCCTCCTCACCGACTGGTACCTGCCCTGGAAACGGGGCACGCCGGCGAGCGAGGATGAGCGCCAAGAGTACATCGCCATCTGGGACGGGCTGATCGCCAGCCTTTCGGCCGCCGAGCACAATCTCCTGCTGCGCGACTTCCATTCGCCGAACATCATCTGGCGGCCGGAGGCCGCAGGCATCGACCGGGTCGGCATCATCGATTTCCAGGATGCGATGATCGGCCCCTCGGCCTATGATGTCGCCTCGCTGGTGCAGGATGCCCGCGTCGATATTCCCGATGACCTCGCGGACGGCATGCTGGCGCGCTACCTCTTTCTGCGCGAGGAACAGGGCGGCTTCGACCGGCAGCGTTTCTCACGCGACTGGCACGTCATGGCGGCGCAGCGCAATTGCAAGCTGGTCGGCATCTGGGTGCGGCTGATGCAGCGCGACGGCAAGCCCGCCTATATGCGCCACATGCCGCGCACCTTCCGTTATCTGACGCAGGCGCTTTCCCATCCCGACCTCGCCCCCTTGCGCGTCTGGTGCGAAAAGGCTGGAATCCTCGCGACCGAATCATAGCGCGAGTGCCCCGATGAAGATCGAAGACGCCATGGTGCTGGCCGCCGGCCTTGGAACGCGCCTGCGCCCCGTCACCGACACCATGCCGAAACCGCTGGTGCCGATCGCCGGCAAGCCGATGATCGACTACGGGCTGGATGCGCTGGCCGAAGCGGGCGTGAAGCGCGCGGTTGTCAACGTGCACCACTTCGCCGACCAGATGACGGCGCATCTCGCCAGTCGGACGGTGCCAGAGATCGTCCTTTCCGACGAAACGGACCGGCTGATGAATTCCGGCGGCGGGCTTGCGAAGGGGCTGAAGCTGCTCGGCCGCGAACCCGTGCTCGTCATGAACGCCGATCTCTTCTGGATCGGCGAAAAACCCGGCCAGAAGACCAATCTCCAGCGGCTCGCGGACAGCTTCGATCCCGAGACCATGGACATCTTCATGCTCTGCGTGAAGCTGGAAGACACGACCGGGCACAACGGCAAGAAGGACTTTTCGCTCGATACGGAAGGCCGCCTCACCCGCTACCGGGAAGGCAGCGGCACGCCCGTCGTCTATGCCGGCGCGCTCGCGCTGATGCCGGCGCTGCTCGACGATGCGCCGGACGACGCCTTCAACCTCAACATCTATTTCGACCGCGCCATCGAAGCGGGCCGGCTGCGCGGCATCATGCTCGAAGGCCATTGGATCACTGTCGGCACGCCCGAGGCCATCGGCGCGGCGGAGGCCGTGATCGGCGCCTTCCGCGAGGCAGCGGCGTGAGGGCCGCAGCCACAGGTCTTCCTAACCGGAGGCAATCATGACGAGGCGCGGTGGCGGCCGCATCTATTCGATCCCGGCGAGCCTGCCCTTCCTGAAGACGGTCGCGCAAAGCCTTGTCGACGGGCGGCTCGTTCCCGGCTTCACCTACGATCCCGCCGATCCGCTGGCGCTGGCCGACGTCACCATCTATGTGCCGACCCGACGCTCTGCCCGCGTCATCCGCTCGGAATTCGTCGATCTCTTCGGTGGGCGCTCGGCCATCCTGCCCACCATCCGGGCGCTCGGCGAGACGGACGACGACAGCGGCTTCTTCGACGAGGTGGCCCCCGCCCTTCTCGACATGGCAGAGCCGCTTTCCGGCCCGACACGGCTTCTCGAACTCGCCCGCCTCGTCCTCGCCTGGCGCAACCGGCTGCCGGCCGCCGTCACGTCCGTCCATGCCGACAGCCCGCTCGTCGCCCCCGCCAGCCCGGCGGATGCCGTGTGGCTTGCCCGTAACCTCGCCGAGATCATCGACGCGATGGAGACGGAGGAGCTCGACTGGTCGGCGCTGGAGAATCTCGACACTTCCAACCATGCGCTCTGGTGGCAGCTCACCGCCGAATTCCTGAAGATCGCCAGCGACTTCTGGCCAGCGCGGCTGACGGAGCTGAACCGCTCCTCTCCATCGCTCCGGCGCAATGCGACGCTTCACGCCGAGACGGAACGCTATCGCCATTCGCCGCCCAGCGGCCCTGTCATCATCGCCGGCTCGACAGGCTCCATTCCGGCGACGGCCGGGCTGATCGCCGCCGTCGCAGAGCTACCGAACGGCGTCGTCATCCTGCCGGGGCTCGACCGCTTCATGTCGGACACGGAATGGATGCTGGTCGGCCGGCAGGACGGTGCGCAGAAGCCGGATGCCGCCTCCCGCAGCCATCCGCAATACGGCCTCCACCGGCTGCTCACCCGCATGGGCTGCACGCGCGCCGACGTGGAAACGCTGGGCACGCCAGCCGAGACGCTGGAATACCGCACGAAAATCCTCTCCAGCGCCTTCCTGCCGACGCAGGCGACGGCCGGCTGGGGCGAGGTCCGCGGCACGCTCGATGCCGGCCGGATGGCGGAAGCGTTCCGCGACGTGTCGCTCGTGGAAGCCGCGAACGAACGCGAGGAAGCGCTGGCCATCGCCATCGCGCTGCGGCTCGCGCTGGAGGATAGCGAGGAGACGCAGGCGGCGCTGATCACGCCGGACCGCAAGCTCGGCCGGCGCGTCGCTGCGGAACTCGCCCGCTTCGGCATCGAGGCGGACGATTCGGCCGGCACGCCGCTGCTCTCCACGCCGCAGGGCACCTTGCTGCGCCTCCTCACGGAGGCGGCGCTACGGCCCGGCGATCCGGTGCCGCTGGTCGCCCTCCTGAAACACCCCCTCGCCCGCTTCGGCCTCGCCGAAGTCGAGATGCGCGCGGCCGTGACGGCGCTTGAGCTGACGGCGCTGCGCGGCGGCACGGCGGAGATCGACATTTCCACACTGGAACCGCTGCTGGAGGCCGCCATCGCGCAGCAGGCAGGGGATCGGCACCCACCTTTCTGGCGCACGGCGCTGCCAGCGGAAGCCCTTCCGCTGGCTCGTGACCTTGCGCGCCGGATCGCCGAAGCCGTCGAGCCGCTGACTGGCCTCCTCGTACAGCAAAGCCGGACAGGGCGGCGCTTTTCCTCGAAGCTGCCGCTCTCCGACTGGGCGGAGCGGACCGGGCGGGCGCTGGAGGCGGTGGTGGTGGACGCGCGCGGCGACCTTGCCGCGCTCTGGTCGGGCGAGGCCGGTGACAGCCTTGCGAACCTCCTGAAAAGCGTCATCGAGACGGACGGGCAGATCGAGGCCGACGGGCCGCAATGGTGTGATATCATCGAGGCGCTGGCGACGAGCGAGAGCGTCAAGCCGCGCTCCATGCGCCATCCGCGCGTCTTCATCTTCGGCGCACTGGAATCGCGCCTGCAGAGCGTCGATACCGTCGTGATCGGCGGGCTCAACGAGGGCACCTGGCCAGGACAGGCGGCGAACGATGCCTTCCTCTCCCGCATCATGAAGGTGGAGATCGGGCTGGAGCCACCGGAGCGGCGCATTGGCCAGCTCGGCCACGACCTGCAAATGGCCGCTGGCGCGCCAAAACTCATCCTGACGCGGGCGCTGCGCAACGGCACCGCCCCCACCGTCGCCTCGCGCTGGCTGCAACGGCTGCTCGCCGTCGGCGGCCCCGCCCTGGCCGGCGACCTGCGCGCGCGCGGCAAAAGCTTCATCGACTGGGCGAATGCGGTGGACAGGAGCGCGCCGGTGCCGAATGCCCCGCGCCCGGCGCCTCGGCCGCCGGCAGAGTTGCAGCCGAAGAAATATTCCTTCAGCCAGATCGGCCGGCTGCGGCGCGATCCCTACGCGATCTATGCCCAGCATATCCTCCGGCTCGATCCCATCGCGCCGTTCAATCTCGATCCCGGCCCGGCCGAGCGCGGCTCGCTCTATCACCGCATCGTCGACCGCTTCGTGCGGGAGGAGACGACGGGCGAGTCGCTTTCACTGATAAGCCGGATTCTCAAGGAGGAGTTCGACGCGGTCGCCCTGCCGCCGCATATCGACGCCGTCTGGCGACCGCGCTTTGCCGCCGTCGCCCGCGCTTTCGTGGACTGGCACTTGAAGCGGGCAGGCAGCGTGCGGGAAAGCCTGACGGAAGTGCCCGCCTCGCTCGACCTCGCGCTCAGCGGCGTGCGGCTCACCGGCATTGCCGACCGCATCGACATCCTGCCGGACGGCAGCGCCGATCTTCTCGATTACAAGACCGGCAGCACGCCTTCCCTGAAGGTGGCGCGCGCGCTGCTCGACCCACAGCTTGCGCTGGAGGCGGCGGCGATCAAGCGCGGGGCGTTTCGTGGCCCCGGTATCCGCGAGCCGGCGAACCTTCTCTATGTGCGCCTCAAACCCGGCGAACGGTTCAAGGAAGAGCAGGTCAACAACGAGCATGCGAAATCCGCCAATGCGACGCCGAAATCGGCAACCGACCTTGCCGAGGAAGCGCTGACGGAGCTGGAGAAGCTGCTGACGGGGCTGATCGCGGGGCGCTACGGCTTCGCCTCGCGGCTGATCCCCGAGCAGGAACGGGACTATGGCGGGGAATACGACCATCTGGCGCGCGTCGCCGAATGGTCGTCCGCCGAAAACAGCGGGGAGGGCGAGGATGCTTGAGGAAGACCGGCCCGTCTCCACCGAGCCCGCCGCCTGGCTGGACTGGACGACGCGGAAACAGGCGATAGCCTCCGATCCGCGCCGCTCGGCCTGGGTCTCGGCCAATGCCGGCTCGGGCAAGACGCATGTGCTGACGCAGCGCGTCATCCGCCTGCTGCTCGCCGGCTGCCGGCCATCGGCGATCCTCTGCCTCACCTATACAAAGGCTGCGGCCTCGGAAATGTCGAACCGCGTCTTCGAGCGACTGGCGGAATGGGCGACGCTCTCCGACGAGGCGCTCTCAGACCGGGTGGCGGCTATCGAGGGCGAGCGGCCGGACCTCTTCAAGCTCGCCGAGGCGCGGCGGCTCTTCGCCCGCGCGCTCGAAACGCCGGGCGGCTTGAAGATCCAGACCATCCATGCCTTCTGCGAGGCGCTGCTGCACCAGTTCCCGCTGGAAGCCAATGTCGCCGGACATTTTTCCGTGCTCGACGACCGGGCGGCGGCCGTGCTCCTGGCGGATGCCCGGCGCACGCTGCTGACCGCGACGGCGAGCGAGGACGACCGGGCGCTCGCTGCCGCCTTCGCCACCGTGCTCGACATCGCCGACGATACCGGGCTGGAAAAGCTGATCTCCGACATCGTCGCCAGCCGCGGGCCGATCCGCGAATTCCTCGAAGCCGCCGAGAAGGCCGGCGGTGTCGAGGCGGTGCTTCGCCGGGAAATCGGGCTGACGCCGGATGAAACGCCGGAAGACATCCTCGCCGCCTTCTGGCCGCTCGACGGCTTGCAGGGCGCGATGCTGGAAAGCTACCTCGCCGCCGCCGAAGCGCTCGGCAGCGAGACGGTGAAGGCTTCCGCCGCCGGGCTGCGCGGGATCGCGCGGCTGACGGATGCCGAGGCGCGGCGCTCAGCGCTGCACGATCTCTTCTTCACCGGCACCGGCACGCCGCGCAGCCTGGAGCGCTCGTTCTTCTCCAAGAAGGTAAAGGACAGCGTGCCGCATCTCGAAGCGGCGCTGCAGGCCGCGCAGGCCCATGTGATCGCCTGCGACGACCGGCTGCGACGGCTACGCATGTACGAGGCGACGCTTGCCGCGCTCGTCATCGCCGAGCGGCTGATCGGCGACTACGAGGACCTGAAGCGCGCGCGCAGCCTGCTCGATTTCGACGACCTGATCGACCGCACCGCGTCGCTTCTGACGCGTGAGCGGGTGAGCGCCTGGGTGCATTACAAGCTCGACCAGGGCATCGACCATATCCTCGTCGACGAGGCGCAGGATACCAGCCCGCGGCAATGGCAGATCGTGAAAGCGCTGACGGACGATTTCTTCGCCGGCGAAACGGCGCGGATCGCCGGGCGCACGATCTTCGCCGTGGGGGACGAGAAGCAGTCGATCTATTCCTTCCAGGGGGCGCGACCGGAACGGTTCGCCGAGGAGGGACGCGAGGTCTCCCGCCGCACGCAGGTTGCGGAGGCGGCGTTCAGCCCGATCCGGCTGCTGCTTTCCTTCCGCTCGACGCGGGACGTGCTTTCGGCCGTCGACCGGGTGTTTCTCGACCCCGCCAATGCGCGCGGGCTGACGCCGGACGACGGCGAGATCGTGCATGCCTCCAATCGCGGGCGCGAGCCGGGGGCGGTCGATATCTGGGAGGTGATCGCCGCGCCGCCGGGTCTCGACGAGGAGGACTGGACGGCGCCCTTCGACGCCGTCGCCGAGGAAGCGCCGATCAATGTGCTCGCCCGGCGCATCGCCGATACGCTCGCCGGCTGGATCGGCCGCGAGACCGTGACGGAAAAGGGCAAGGCGCGGCCGATGGAGGCCGGCGACGTGATCGTGCTGGTGCGCAAGCGCGACGCCTTCGTCAACGCGCTGACGCGCACGCTCAAGCAGCGGCACAACCTGCCTGTCGCCGGCGCGGACCGGCTGGTGCTGACGAAGCATATCGCCGTGCAGGACTTGATGGCGCTCGGCCGTTTCGCGGTGCTGCCGGAGGACGATCTTTCGCTGGCGGCGCTCTTGAAGAGCCCGCTGTTCGGGCTCGACGAGGAGACTCTGTTCGAGCTTGCCGCCCGGCGCGGCGCAAAGCAGACGCTCTGGGCGCGGCTTCGCGACACGGCGGAGACGGATGAGAGGCTGGCGGCGGTCGTTCGCCGACTTGAGGGCACCATCCGCGATGCGCGCGGCCAGTCCGTGCATGATTTCTATGCGCGCATTCTCGGTGCAGGCGGCGGGCGGCGGGCCTTCCTCGCCCGACTCGGGGCGGAGGCGGGCGAGATCATCGACGAATTCCTGACCTTCGCGCTGGAGCAGGAGGATAACGGCCTGCCGGGCCTGCAAGCCTTCGTCTCGACGCTGGAACTGGAGGCGCCGACCGTCAAGCGCGAGCAGGATAAGGCGCGCGGCGAGATCCGTATCATGACCGTGCATGCGGCCAAGGGGCTGGAGGCGCCGGTCGTCTTCCTCGTCGATGGCGGGGCGAAGGCCTTCAGCCACAGCCACATGCCGCAGCTTCGCTTCCTTGCGGCACCGAGCCTTGCCGGCGGCCTGCCGGCCTGGCTGCCGCTGAAGGACCTCCGCAACGCCATGACGGAGGCGGATGCCGAGCGGATCAAGGCGGGGGCGGAGGAGGAATATCGCCGGCTTCTCTACGTCGCGATGACGCGCGCGGCCGACCGGCTCGTCGTCTGCGGCTATCGCGGCCGGCAGGAGAACAAGGATACCTGGCACCCGATGATCGCGGCTGCGCTCTCCGCCGATGACCCGCGCTGCGTGGAGGCCACTTTCGCGACCGCGAGCGAAAGCTGGCAGGGCCTCGCCTGGCGAGAAGCCGGGGCGGCGGCGGTCGGCGAGGTCATCGCGGCGGCAGCCGAGCAGAAGCCGCAGGCGGCGTTGCCGGAGGCGCTGGGACGCCCCCTGCCGCCGCAGAAATCCTTGCCGCGACCGCTCAGCCCTTCCGGCGCGGCAGCGGTGATCGAGACGGACAAGGCGGACCTTCTGGTGCCCTCGGCGCTGTTCGGCCGGAAGGGCGGCACGGCCGGGGCCGGACTCGCACTGGAGCGCGGGCGCATCCTGCACCGCTTCCTGCAAGTCCTGCCCGCCTTCGAACCTATGGAGCGCGCGGCGGCGGCGCGGCGTTACCTGGAACGGGCGGCGGCGAACTGGCCGGAAAGCGCGCGGGCCTCGCTCATCGCGGCGGCGCTGGCCGTCATCGATGACGAAAGCCTTGCCGCGATCTTTTCGCCCGCGGCGCGGGCGGAAGTCTCGATCATGGGTGCGCTGGCGCTCGGCAGCCGGGACTATGCCGTTTCGGGGCGCATCGACCGCATGGCGGTGACGGACGGCGCGGTCGAGATCGTCGATTTCAAGACGAACCGCGTGCCGCCGGGCTCGGTGGACGAGGTTCCATTCGAGCACCGGGCGCAGCTTGCGATCTACCGCGCGATCCTTGCCCCGCTCTATCCCGGACGGGAAATCCGCTGCGGGCTGATCTATACGGAAGCGGCAAAAACCTATTGGCTGGATGCCGCCCGCATGGAGGCGAGCCTTGCCGAACTTGCCTCGAAGTGAGATACCGGAAAGGACGATCCGCCGCCCGGCCGGCCTTGAAACCGGCGGCAGGCAGCATCACATCTTATGCAACGATCACCATTCAAGGAGAGCCTCATGGCTACCGTCAAAGTCGACCAGTCCAATTTCCAGGCCGAAGTCCTCAATTCCGCAGAGCCGGTCGTCGTCGATTTCTGGGCCGAATGGTGCGGCCCCTGCAAGATGATCGCGCCCGCGCTCGAGGAGATTTCCTCTGAGCTCGCCGGCAAGGTGAAGGTCGCCAAGCTGAACATCGACGAGAACCCGGAACTCGCCGCCCAGTACGGCGTACGCTCCATTCCGACGCTCGCCCTGTTCAAGGGCGGTGAAGTCGCCGACATCAAGGTCGGCGCCGCGCCGAAGACGGCCCTCTCCTCATGGATTTCCAGCGCCGCCTGAACGGACCGCGATTGGACAAGATCAAGCCCGGCCTTCGTGCCGGGCTTATTTTTTGGCGAGCGTAATCCTCGGCCTTGACCCGAGGATCCATGCGGCAGGAGAGGGACCGCATTTATCGGCCCTTTCGAGCGTTCCGCGCTGGCTGACGCCTGGCGCCACGCATTTCTGCAGGATTGCTTCAGGCCGGCGGCGTGCCGTTGTCGGCGAGGACATCGCCGACGAGATAGAGCGAGCCGCCGATGAGGATGCGTGGGGGGACGGAGTCCTCCGCGGTGATACGGGCGATTTCGGCGAGCGCCTCTGCGACCGTCGAGAGCGGCGCGGCGTCGAGGCCGGCGCGGGCGGCGTCATCGGCGAGCGACACCGGGTCGAGACCGGCATCGGAGCCGCGAATCGGCACCGTGAAGACGCGCTCGGCAAGGCCGCCGAAGGGTTCGAAATAACCGACCGGATCCTTGGTGTTGATCATGCCGGTGACGAGGAAGAGCGGGCGCGCCTCGCGCTCCTCGAAATTCGCCATGGTCTCGGAAATCACCTGGCCGGCGCCGGGATTGTGGCCGCCGTCGACCCAGATCTCGCTGCCGCGCGGGGCGAGCCGAAGCAGCGCGCCATCCGGCAACCGCTGGAGGCGGCCCGGCCATTCGACGCGGGCAAGGCCGATTTCCATGGCATGCTCCGATACAACAAAGCCGGCCGCCTTGACGACGCGGATGGCGGCGGCGGCATTGGCATATTGGTGGCGGCCCGGCAGGCGCGGCAGCGGCAGGTCGGCGAGGCCGAACTCATCCTGGTAGACGAGGCGGCCATATTCCTCATGCGCCATGAAATCCTGGCCGTAGACGGCATAGGGGCAGCCGAGGCGCTCGGCGGTCTCGATCAGCACGTCGCGGGCCGCCTCTTCGCTCTGGAAGCCGATGACGACGGGCGCGCCGCGCTTCATGATGCCGGCCTTCTCGGCGGCGATCAGCTCGACGCGGTCGCCGAGATAGGCTTGATGGTCGAGCGAGATCGGCATGATGACCGAGACGGCGGGATGCTGAATGACGTTCGTCGCGTCGAAGCGGCCGCCGAGGCCGACCTCGATGATCGCGACGTCCGCTGGGTGCTCGGAAAACAGCAGGAAGGTGACGGCCGTCAGGATTTCGAAGACGGTGATCTTCTCGCCGCCATTGGCCTCGGCGACGCGGCGCACCGCATCGGCAAGGACGGCGTCTTCGACGAAGCGGCCACGCCCGCCCTTGACGCCAAGGCGATAGCGCTCGTGCCAGTTGACGAGATGGGGCGAGGTGTGGACGTGGACGGAAAGGCCCTCGGCCTCGAGAATCGAACGGCAGAAGGCCGTGACCGAGCCCTTGCCGTTGGTGCCGGCCACATGGACGACCCGCGGCAGCTTCAGGTGCGGATTGCCAAGCGCGGTGAGAAGCCGCGTGACACGGTCCAGCGAAAGATCGAACCCCTTGGGATGGAGACCGAGAAGCTTCTCGATCTCCGCTGCCGCCTCGCTGGCCACCACGCCGGTCATGTCACTGGGCCGCGATGGCGAGGGCGCCGTTCGCGGCCGAGGATGCGGCCGGCTTCTTCATCAGGATTTTCAGAAGGCGGGCGAGCGTATCGGGAATGTCATGGCGCTTGACGACCATGTCGACCATGCCGTGGTCGAGCAGGTATTCCGAGGTCTGGAAGCCTTCCGGCAGCTTCTCGCGGATGGTCTGCTCGATGACGCGCTTGCCGGCGAAGCAGATTTCCGCGCCCGGCTCGGCGAGATGGATATCGCCCAGCATGGCGTAGGAAGCCGTCACGCCGCCCGTCGTCGGGTTGGTGAGCACGACGATATAGGGCAGGCCCGCTTCCTTCAGCATCTCCACGGCGACCGTGGTGCGCGGAAGCTGCATCAGCGAGAGGATGCCTTCCTGCATGCGCGCGCCGCCGGAGGCAGGAAACATGACGAGCGGGCACTTTTCCGCGATGGCGCGTTCGAAGGCCTTGATGATCGCCTCGCCGGCGGCAATGCCGAGCGAGCCGCCCATGAAGGCGAATTCGTGCACGACGGCGACGAGCTTGACGCCGCGCACCTTGCCGACGCCGGCAAGGATCGTGTCTTCCAGCTCGGTCTTGGCGCGGCTGTCCTTCAGGCGGTCGGTGTATTTCTTCGAATCGCGGAACTTCAGCGGGTCCTGCGCGACCTTCGGCTGCTGCAGGGACTCGTAGACGCCCTCGTCGAAGAGGTCCTTCAGGCGAGCCTTGGCCGGCATCTTCATGTGGTAGCCCGATGCCGGGATGACCCACTTGTTCTCCTCGAGATCGCGGTGGAACACCATCTCGCCGGTTTCCGGGCACTTGATCCAGAGATTTTCCGGTACATCCCGGTCAGGGCGGCCAAGCATCGAGTTGATCTTCGGCCGAACGTAATTCGTGATCCAGTTCACGGTCTAGCTCCCGTTACAATGGTTCCCATGTGGGAACTTTACTCCGCCGCCGCAAGGCGCGATGCACGCACGCCCGACGCGAGGCTCATGACCAGCGTCTCGACACCGGCGACGGTGGCGGCGCTTGCCGTGCCTTCCGCCGTGAGGCTGGAGGCGATCTGGTTGACGATGGCGGTACCGACGACGACGCCATCCGCCGACGCACCGATGGCGCGGGCGTGCTCGGCCGTCTTGACGCCGAAGCCGACGCAGACCGGCAGCTTCGTATGCGCCTTGATGCGGCCGACCGCGCCGCCGATGAGAGAGGGGTCGGGCAGGGCCGAGCCGGTGATGCCGTTCATCGACACATAGTAGACGAAGCCCGACGTGTTCTTCAGGACGGCCGGCAGGCGCTTCTCGTCCGTGGTCGGGGTCGCGAGGCGGATGAAGTTGATGCCCCTGGCGAGCGCCGGGATGCAGAGCTCGTCATCCATTTCCGGCGGCAGGTCGACGACGATGAGGCCGTCGATGCCGGCTTCCAGCGCGTCGTTCAGGAAACGCTCGACACCGTAGATATAGATCGGGTTGTAGTAGCCCATCAGCACGATCGGCGTCGCGTCGTCCTCCTTGCGGAAGTCGCGGGCCATCTGCAGCGTCTTGGCGAGCGTCTGACCGCCCTTCAGCGCGCGCTGGCCGGCGAGCTGGATCGCCGGGCCGTCGGCCATCGGGTCGGAGAAGGGCATGCCGAGTTCGATGACGTCGGAGCCGGCCTTCGGCAGCGCCTTCATGATCTCCAGCGAGCTCGCATAATCCGGATCGCCGCCCATGAAATAGGTGACGAGGGCCGGGCGACCTTCGGCCGCGAGATCCGCGAAGCGTTTGTCCATGCGTGCGGTCATCTTAGAGCTCCATGCCGAGGATCTTGCCGACGGTGAAGATGTCCTTGTCGCCGCGGCCGGAGAGGTTCATCAGGATGATCTGGTCCTTGCCCATCTTCGGCGCGCGCTTGATCACCTCGGCGACGGCGTGGCTCGGCTCCAGCGCCGGGATGATGCCTTCGAGCTTCGTCAGAAGCTGGAAGGCTTCCAGCGCCTCGTCGTCCATGATCGGAACGTATTCGGCGCGGCCGATCTCGTGCAACCAGGCATGCTCCGGGCCGATGCCGGGATAGTCGAGGCCAGCGGAGATGGAATGGCCTTCCTTGATCTGGCCGTCGGCATCCTGCAGCAGATAGGTGCGGTTGCCATGCAGGACACCCGGGGAACCGGCCGTCAGCGAGGCGCAGTGCTCCTCGCCGTCGAGACCCTTGCCACCGGCTTCGACGCCGACGATCTGGACGTTCTTGTCGTCGAGGAAGGGATGGAAGAGGCCGATGGCATTGGAGCCGCCGCCGACGGCGGCGACGACCATGTCCGGCAGGCGGCCTTCGGCGGCGAGCATCTGCTCGCGCGCTTCCACCCCGATGACGGCCTGGAAATCGCGCACCAGTTCCGGATAGGGATGCGGGCCGGCGGCGGTGCCGATCAGGTAATAGGTATCATCGACATTGGTGACCCAGTCACGCAGCGCCTCGTTCATGGCATCCTTCAGCGTGCCATGGCCGGCCGTGACGGGACGCACTTCCGCGCCAAGCAGCTTCATGCGGAAGACGTTCGGCGCCTGACGCTCGACATCCGTCGCGCCCATATAGACGACGCAGGGGAAGCCGAAGCGCGCGGCGACGGTGGCCGAGGCGACGCCATGCTGGCCGGCGCCGGTCTCCGCGATGATGCGCGTCTTGCCCATGCGCTTGGCGAGCAGGATCTGGCCAATGCAATTGTTGATCTTGTGCGAGCCGGTGTGGTTCAGCTCCTCGCGCTTGAAGTAGATCTTCGCGCCGCCGAGATGCTGCGTCAGGCGCTCGGCATAATAGAGAGGGCTCGGGCGGCCGATATAGTGGGCGCCGAGGTCCTTCAGCTCCGCCTGGAAGGCCGGGTCAGTCTTGGCCTTGTTCCACTCTTCCTGAAGGTCGAGGATCAGCGGCATCAGGGTCTCGGCGACGAAGCGCCCGCCAAAGATGCCGAAACGGCCGTCCTCGTCCGGACCCTCGCGGTAGGAATTCAGGTTGGGTGACTGGTTCACTTGCCTCTCCCTGCGGCGGCGGTTTCGCGTTCCGCCTGTCGTGCCGCTTCAAAAAACGCTTCCATCAGGCCGAGGTCCTTGACGCCGGGCGCGCTCTCGACGCCGGAACTCGCGTCGATGCCGGGCGCGCCGGTCATCCGGATGGCCTCGGCGAGGTTATCCTTGTTCAGCCCACCCGAAAGCATGTAATCGACGCCGCCGTCAAGCAGATGCATGAGGTTCCAGTCGAAGGAGACGCCGTTGCCGCCCGGAAGCTCGGAGCCCGCCGGCGGCTTGGCATCGAAGAGGAAGCGGTCGGCGATGCCGATATAGGGGTCGATCTTCTTGAGATCGTCCGCCTCGCGCACGGAAAAGGCCTTCATCACCGGCAGGCCATAGACCGCCTTGACGGTCAGTACCCGCTCCGGGCTTTCATTACCGTGGAGCTGGAGAATATCAGGCGAAAGCTGGTCGACGATCTCGTCCAGCGTGTCGCTGTCGGCATTGACGGTGACGGCGACGATCTTCGCGCGGCCGCGCGCCCGCTCCGCCAGCCGGCCGGCATCGGCGGGCTCGATGTTGCGCGGGCTCTTGGGGAAGAAGATGAAGCCGATATGGCTGGCGCCGAGCGCAACCGCCCTGTCGACGGCCTCTTCGGTCTTCAGCCCGCAGATTTTGATGTCGAGTGTCATGGTCGAGGGAGTCGCACGAATCACCGGAAGAGTCGAGCCGAAAGACGGTGGCAAAAGGGCCGGGACCGGCGCCCTTGCATGGGCGGCCAGCGCGCCCATATGGATGAAAGACAAACACCGGAGACGACCATGCGGCTCATCATCGCCATCCTTCTGCCCTTTCTGGTGTTCTTCACCATCGGGCGGCCGATTGCCGGCATCATCTGCCTCATCCTGCAGGTGACGCTGATCGGCTGGCTTCCGGCCGCGATCTGGGCGGTCTATGCGCTGGGGCAGTACAAGACCGACAGGAAAATCCGCGAGGCGCTGGCCGATCGCCGCTGAGGCCTAGCCGAAATCCACGGCATGCAGCAGGCTGCCGTTGCGCTTGAGCCAGCGCTTGGCCTCCTCCGTCGCCGGGCAGAGCTGCGCGCAGAGCGACCAGAAGGCGGGGCTGTGGTTCATCTCGCGAAGATGGGTCACCTCATGAGCGGCGAGATAATCGATGACATGGGGCGGGGCCATGGCGATGCGCCAGGAGAAGCTGAGCGCGCCGTCGGCCGAGCAGGAGCCCCAGCGGCTGCGGGTGTCGCGCAGGGTCAATGACTTCACGCGCTTGCCGATGCGCCCGGCATGGACGGCGACGAGCCTGTCCAGTTCCAGCCGCGCTTCCTTCTTCAGGAAATCGCTGATCCGGCGGGGAATGCTTTCCTCCATGCCGCCGACGCGCAGCACGGCCTCGTCATCGATGATGACGGCCTCCGTCAGCCCGCGCAGCCTGCCCGTCGCCTCGATGCGGTGGGCGATGCCGCGGATCATGACATAGCCACCGTCTTCGAGCTCGTTGCTGGAGCGGAATTTAGCCAGCTTCGTCATCAGCCAGCCCTGATGGCGGGCGAGGAACTCGCGGATGTCGCGCTCGGCGATACCGTTCGGCACCGTCATGCGCAGGGCGCGCCCGCCGGGCTCGATGCGCAGCGTCAGGCGCGTGGCGCGCAGGTCGCGTTTGATGGTGAGCGGCAGGGCCCGGCCATTGACGTCGATCTCGCGCCGTTCCGGCGGAGGCGGGGCCTTCAGGGCCTTGCGGGGCTTGCGAGCCAAGGGAAACATGCTGCCCTTCATAGCCGATTCGGTGGCGGCTGAAACGCCTCGACGAAAAACCGGCGCACGCGGCGCCGGTGATGTTTTGCTCGATTCACTGCCCTTGCCTGTCGTCATGGTCGGGCTTGACCTGGAGGATGGGCAGCGGACTGGCCCAAGCGTCTTTACGTAGCCGGGAAGCCCGGGACGTCGCTCTGGCCCCTGGCGCGGCGTTCGCGCATGAAGCGGTCGAACTCCTCCTGGTCCTTGGCGCGTCGCAGTTCGCGACTGTAGGCGTCGAACTCCTCGCGCATCTCGTCGAGCTTGCGGCGCTCCTCGTCGAGGCGGGCGAGCTCGGCGTCACGCCAGTCGTCGAAGGCGGCGTTGCCGGTGGCGCTGCGGAAGGCGTGGCCACGGTTGCGGCCGCCACGGAACTTGCCGCGGCAGGAGGCGAACATGCCGTCCACGGTGTCATTGGCGTCTTTCTTGAAGTTTTTCAGGCGGTCGCCGAAGATGATGTAGGCAAGCATGGCAAGGCCGAGCGGCCAGAACACCACGAAGCCGAGCACCATCAGGGCGATGGTCGCAGGCGTCCAGTCCGGACGAATCAGTGCTGACTGGTTCATGTGCAATCTTCCTCACGATCGGCGGAAACCACTCCGGCTTCCGGTGATTCCGATGTGGGCAGACCGGCCCGGGCGTTCAAGGCAATGCCCGGGAGATTCGGGCAAGTGCCTGAAACGAGCCCGGAAAATCAGGCGGCGTCGCCGGATTTCCCGCCCTTGATGACGCGCGGCACCGGCTTTGCCTTCTCGCCCCGGCCATGCGCGGCAATGAAGGAGAGGATGCGCGGCGCGATCTCCCTGCGGAAGCGCGAGCCGTTGAAGACGCCGTAGTGACCGACATCCGGCTGGACATAATGCATGCGCATATGATCCGGGATATTGGTGCAGATGGTCTGCGCCGCCTCGGTCTGGCCGACGCCGGAAATATCGTCGTTCTCGCCCTCGACGGTGAGCAGCGCCACCTTGCGGATCGCCGTCGTGTCGACGGGCCGCGTCCGGTGCATCATCTCGCCCTTCGGCAGGGCGTGCTTCATGAAGACCGTTTCCACCGTCTGCAGGTAGAATTCGGCCGTCAGGTCCATGACGGCGAGATATTCGTCGTAGAAGTCGCGGTGCTTTTCGGCGGCATCGCCGTCGTTCTTCACGAGATGGGCGAAAAATTCCTTGTGCGCGATGACATGGCGGTCGAGGTTCATCGACATGAAGCCGGAAAGCTGCAGGAAGCCCGGATAGACCATGCGCATGAAGCCCGGCTGCGGCCACGGCACCGGCATGACGACATTGTCGCGGAACCACTCGATCGGCTTTTCCTCGGCGAGCTTGTTCACGGCGGTCGGGTTGATGCGCGTGTCGATCGGCCCGCCCATCAGCGTCATGGTGGCGGGCGAGAGCGGATCGTCCTCGGCCTCCATCACGGCCACGGCGGCCAGAACCGGCACGGCCGGCTGGCAGACGGCGATGACATGGGTATCCGGCCCCAGCGCATGCAGCATCTGGATGACGTAATCGATATAGTCGTCGAGATCGAAGGTGCCTTCGGAGAGCGGCACCATGCGCGCGTCGATCCAGTCGGTGATGTGCACTTCCGCATGGGGCAGCATCGCCTCGACGGTGCCGCGCAGCAGCGTCGCATAGTGGCCCGACATCGGCGCGACGATCAGGATCTTCGGATCCTTGCGGTGGCCGGCGGGCAGACAGCGCTCGAAATGGATGAGGTTGCAGAAGGGACGCTGCCAGACGACCTTTTCATGCACGGAGACGGGCTTGCCCTCGATGACCGTGGTATCGAGGCCGAAAGCCGGCTTGCCGTAGCGCCGGGTGGTACGCTCGAGCACCTCGAAGCCGGCGGCCATGGTGCGGCCGAAATAGGTGTGGGAGAGCGGGTTGAGCGGATTGCGGAAGGCAATGCGCATCTGGTCCGCCGCGGCGCGCCAGGGCGCCATCATCGCATGATTGAGTTCGTAGAGCTGGTAGTACATCTGCGCGTTATCCCATTTCCCGGCGGGGGCTCATGCCCGCGCCGTCTCACCCGGTTTCCGCAATTGCGAAAACACTAACAGGTTTTCGCTGCGTGGCAACATTCCACGGGAAGCATCCTACGCCCGCGAACCTTTCGCCAGAATGAACGGGATTCAGCCGGTCCAGCCGCCGTCGACGACATAGGCCTGGCCGGTCGTGTAGGTGGCGCCGGCAAGGTGCACCGCAAGATCGGCGATCTCCTCGGGCGTACCGATCCGTCCCATCGGCTGGCGGGCGATGAAGGCGGCGCGGGCGGCGTCATAGTCTCCCCCGGCGCGCATGCGGTCCTGCAGGGAGGGGCTTTCCACCGTGCCGGGGCAGATGGCGTTGCAGCGGATGCCCTTGCCGACATAATCGGCGGCGACCGCCTTGGTAAGGCCGATGACGGCGGCCTTGGTGACGCCGTAGGCGAAGCGGTTCGGCACGCCCTTCACGCTGGAAGCGACCGAGGCCATGTTGACGATGGCGCCGTCGCCGCGCTCCAGCATGCCCGGCAGCACGGCGCGGATGGTGCGCACCATGGCGAGCACGTTGAGGTTCCAGGCGAAGGCGAGGTCGTTCTCCTTCATCTCCAGGATCGTGCCGCCATGCACCACGCCGGCGCAGTTGAAGAGCACGTCGATGCGGCCGATACCGGCGACGACGGCGGAAACGGCGGCATCGTCGAGAACGTTGAGGAGGCGCGTTGCCATGCCGCTCTCATCCGCAAGGCTGGAGAGCGTCTCGGGGTTGACGTCCGTGGCGATCACCGTCGCGCCCGCCCGCTGGAAGGCCAGCGCCGAAGCACGCCCGATGCCCTGCCCCGCCGCCGTCACCAGCACGGTCCTGCCCTGAAGATTGCTCATGGATTCCATTCCTTCCTATGCCGCAACGCGCACGATGGCCTTGATGCGGCTGGATTTTTCCGTCGCCCGCAGGCAAGGTCAAGAGGGACGCGGCCGTCACGGATGCTCGAAATCGGCTCCGGGCGCATTGCGGCTGCCAGTATGGTCGAAGGGGTTCTGTTAGACCCGGTAGACCTCATGCGGATGCACGACACCCTTCTTCAGGATGATATTGCCGTAAAGGCGGAATTCCGTGGTGGCGACGATATAGGCCGCCTTCTTCGCCATCTCGTAGAAGGCGAAGCGCTCGACGGCGTGCACCGTGAAATCGCCGGCGAGGCGGTTCACGAGGCTCTGGAAGGTCGCGCAGACCTCCGGCACCGCGCCCGGATCGCCCACCACCTCCATGCGCCAGGCGGCCTCCGGTACGAAGGTGTCGAGCGGCATATGCGCCAGAATGGCCTCGGTGATCGCCACCGCATCGACGCCGTCGGCCCGGATGACCTTCGGGCCGAGAAAGCTGGAAGGGAAATTGGCGTCCGCGATGACGATGTCGTCTCCGTGGCCCATCGTGCGGATGGCA
The DNA here is from genome assembly GCF_033705735.1 of Shinella zoogloeoides. Classification (NCBI taxonomy): domain Bacteria; kingdom Pseudomonadati; phylum Pseudomonadota; class Alphaproteobacteria; order Hyphomicrobiales; family Rhizobiaceae; genus Shinella; species Shinella zoogloeoides. The sequence goes on along the minus strand of NZ_CP131130.1, from coordinate 3,242,400 downwards.
TGCAGGAGATCGGGACCGAGCAGCGGGTGAATGCCTTTCAACATGGATTTCGATCCTCCTCGATCGAATGCTATTCGCGGACGGGCTCGAGCCCCAGCTCGGGCGCCACCAGCGTATGAGGCTCGAAAGCCGGGTAAATATCCTTCGGCAGGTCCATGCGCGCCAGCGCCATGTTACGGCGCAGGCTTTCCGGCTTCGCGGTGCCGAGCAGGACCGAGGCGATAGCGGGGTGGCGCAGCGGAAACTGCAGGGCTGCTGCCGCGAGCGGCACGCCGCGTTCCGCGGCGATCCCCATCATCGCGCCGACCTTTTCCGCAACCTCCGGCGTCGCCGGCATATAGTCGAAATGCGCGCCCTCGACCGGGCCCGTCGCCAGGATGCCTGAATTGAAGACGCCGCCGACCACCAGCGAGGTCCCCTTCTTCCCGCAGAGCGGCAGAAGCTCCTCCACGGCGGAGCGGTCGAGCAGCGTGTAGCGGCCGGCAAGCAGAATGCAGTCGAGATCGGCCTCGCGCAGGATATCGAGGCAGACGGGCACCTCGTTCACGCCGAGGCCGAAGGCCTTGATGGTGCCGGAGGATTTCAGCTCGGAGAGCGCCTTGAGGCCGGAATCGAGGAGCTGGTGCAGATAGATCGCATTGCGCTCCGCGCCATGCGTATAGACGCCGATATCGTGCACATAGAGGATGTCGATCCGGTTGAGGCCGAGCCGGGTATAGCTCAGCTCGAGGCAGCGCATGATGCCGTCATAGCTGTAATCGTAGCGTGCGCCGAAGGGCAGCGGATCGACGAAGCCGTAATTCGGCAGCGCGTCGCCCTCGGCCGGCTGCATGACGCGGCCGACCTTCGTCGACAGCACATAGCTTCCCTTCGGCTTGTCGCGCAGGAAATCGCCGACATAGCGCTCCGCAAGGCCGAAGCCGTACCAAGGGGCGGTGTCGTAGTAGCGCAGGCCTTCCTGCCAGGCGGTTTCCAGCGTCGCCATCGCGACGTCGCGCGGGCAGGCCCGGTAGAGCCCGCCGAGCGGCGCCGTGCCGAAACCGAATTCGGTCACGGCAAGATCCGTCCTGCCGATGGTCCGCGTCTGCATGGTGCCTCCCGGCCGGCGTCCTCCCGCCGGCTTGTTTCGTCTTTATCGGCAATGGACGGATTGCCGTCAATCGCCGCCGCCGGAGCAGCCGGCAAGCTTTTCGCGCCCGGCGTCAGTAACCGCCGCCGCGCTTTTCCGTCACGGTCTCGCCGAGGAACGTGCGGCGTAGGGTCTCGACGGCCGAGACGAGGCAATTGACGTCGGTGCCGATCGCCATGAAGTCCGCGCCGAGATCCCGGTAGACCTCCGCCTGCTGGAGCGAGACCGTCATGATGCCGCGCGCCTTGCCATGGGCCTTGGTGCGCTCGAAGATCTTGCCGATCGTCGCCAGCACTTCCGGCGCGCCGGGATCGCCGAGGAGGCCCATATCCGCGGCAAGGTCGGAAGGACCGATGAAGACGCCATCGACCCCTTCGACCGCGGCGATATCGTCGATGGCGGCAAAGCCCGCGCGGCTTTCCACCTGCACGATCAGGCAGATCTCGTCATTGGCCGTCGCCAGATAATCGGGCGTGCGGTTGAAATCGCTGGCGCGGCCGAGGCCGGCGCCGACGCCGCGGATGCCGTGCGGCGGATAGCGCAGGGCGCGCACCAGCGCCTTGGCCTGCTCGGCCGATTCGACCATGGGGATGAGGAAGGTCTGGGCGCCCTGGTCGAGGAGCTGCTTGAGCAGCCAGGCCTCGCCCATCGGCGGGCGTACCATGGCATGGGTCGGCGAATGGCGCAGCGCGCCGATCTGCGCGCTGATCATCGGCATGTCGTTCGGGCCGTGCTCGCCGTCGATCAGCAGCCAGTCGTAGCCGCTGGTGGAAAGGATCTCCGCCGCATAGGGACTGCCGAGCGCCGCCCACAGGCCAAGCTGGAACCGGCCTTCGCGAAGCGCGGCCTTGAAGGCGTTTTTCGGTGCTGCCACGATATTTTCCTCTTCAAAAACCAAACCGGCCGGACGATGCCGGCCGGAAAACAGGATGGGGGCTATTTTCAGCCGATGCCGCCGAGGCAGACATATTTCATCTCGGTGAACTCCTCGATGCCGTATTTCGAGCCCTCGCGGCCGAGGCCGGAGAGCTTGACGCCGCCGAACGGCGCCTCCGCCGTCGAGATGAGGCCGGTATTGACGCCGACCATGCCGTATTCCAGCGCCTCGGCGACGCGGAAGACGCGCGACAGGTCCTTGGCGTAGAAATAAGAGGCGAGGCCGAATTCCGTGTCGTTGGCCTGCGCGATGACATCGTCCTCGTCCGTGAAGCGGAAGAGCGGGGCGACGGGGCCGAAGGTCTCTTCGCGCGCAACCGCCATGTCCGGCGTCACGTCGGCAAGGACGGTCGCCTCGTAGAAGGTGCCGCCGAGCGCATGGCGCTTGCCGCCCTGCACGACCCGGCCGCCTTTCTTCACGGCGTCGGCGACATGTTCCTCGACCTTTTCCAGCGCGGCATTGTCGATCAGCGGACCGAGCACCACGCCCTCGTCGAAGCCGTTGCCGGTCTTCAGCCTGCCGACGGCGGCAGCGAGCTTTTCGGAGAAGGCGTCATAGACGGCGTCCTGCACATAGAGCCGGTTAGCGCACACGCAGGTCTGGCCGTTGTTGCGGAACTTGGCGATCAGCGCGCCTTCGACCGCCGCATCGAGATCGGCGTCGTCGAAGACGATGAAAGGCGCGTTGCCGCCGAGCTCCAGGCCGAGCTTCTTGATGGTCGGCGCGCACTGCTTGTAGAGCTCGGCGCCGATTTCCGTCGAGCCGGTGAAGGTGAGCTTGCGGATGGTCGGGTTGGCGGTCATCTCGGCGCCGATCTCGCGCGCCGAGCCGGTGATGACGGAGAAGAGGCCGGCGGGAAGGCCGGCGCGCTCGGCAAGGATCGCAAGGGCGATCGCCGAGAAGGGCGTCTGCGAGGCGGGCTTCAGCACCATGGCGCAGCCGGCGGCAAAGGCGGGGCCGGCCTTGCGGGTGATCATGGCGTTGGGGAAGTTCCAGGGCGTGATCGCCGCGACGACACCGATCGGCTGCTTCATCACGAGGATGCGCTTGTCCTTCTGGTGGCCGGGCATGATGTCGCCATAGACGCGGCGGGCCTCCTCGGCGAACCATTCGACGAAGCTGGCGCCATAGACGATCTCGCCGGTGGCTTCGGCGAGCGGCTTGCCCTGCTCCATCGTCAGGATGCGGCCGAGATCGTCCTTGTTCTCGATCATCAGGTCGAACCACTTGCGCAGCACGGCCGAGCGTTCCTTGGCGGTGCGGGCGGCCCAGGCCTTCTGGGCCTCTGCCGCCGCGTCGATCGCTTCCTTCGTCTCCTTGGCGCCGAGCTTCGGCACATGGCCGACGAGCTCGCCCGTCGCCGGATTCTTCACCGCGATGCCGCTCGCATCCGCTTCGATCCAGCGCGTGCCGACAAGGGCTGCCTGGCGAAGCAGGCTCGGGTCTTTGAGGCTCATCGGATATCTCCCATTTCGCGATGCCGTCTGACGTGTCGCAACGGTTATATTGCGTCCCACCCGGTTTCGACAATGCGACGGGACGGGATTTTCACCTCCGGCCGGCCATCGGCACGTTTCCAATCCGCCGGCTTATTTCATGTGCTTGCCGTCGCAAAAACGCTGCGCAACGGGTCGGACTGCTTTAGGTTCAAGCCGCTGATTTGAACATTCGAGGCTTTGCAATGACCCATTCCACCGGCCGCACCGCGGACCATGCCATCGACCCCGTCTTCCTCGACCGCTGGTCGCCCCGCGCCTTCACCGGCGAGACCATGCCGCACGAGACGCTGCTTTCGCTGTTCGAGGCGGCGCGCTGGGCACCGTCGGCCGCCAACGGCCAGCCCTGGCGCTTCATCTACGGCCACCGCGGCAGCGCGGCCTTCGACGCGATCTACAGCACGCTGGACGAAGGCAACCGGCGCTGGGCGGACAAGGCCTCTGTGCTTGTGGTCATCGTCTCGCAGACCCACCGCAAGGGCGCCGACGGCGAGATGCGCCCGGCCTATACCCACGCCTTCGACACCGGCGCGGCCTGGGCCTATCTCGCCCTGCAGGCGACCCATGCCGGCTACCATGCCCACGGCATGGGCGGCATCGACCGCGCGAAGGCGATGGAAGTTCTCGGCATTCCCGAGGGCTTCCGCGTCGAGGCGGCTGTCGCCATCGGCAGGATCGCGCCGAAGGAGACGCTGCCGGACGACCTGATGAAACGCGAAGTGCCGAGCACGCGCAAGCCGGTGGCGGAATTCGTCTCGGAAGGTCGGTTCACGGGCTGAGTGACGGGCGTCTTCCCGCCTTTTCTGCGGCAGGGCCCACCACGCCATCCTCGGGCTTGCCCGAGGATCAAACCGCCCCGGACGTGGATGGTCGGGTCGGGCCCGGCCATGACGGCGGAGAGGGCGGTGCGAAGTGAAGGCGGAGGCGAGCGTCGGTTCAGACCGGCGTAGACAAGAAGAAAGCCGCCTTTCGGCGGCTTTCCTGATCAGATGTCGAGATTGGCGACGCTGAGGGCGTTTTCCTGGATGAAGTCGCGCCGCGGCTCTACCTCGTCGCCCATCAGGCGGGCGAAGAGGCCGTCGGCATCGGTCGCATCGTTGACCTTCACCTGCAGCAGCGAGCGGACGTTCGGATCGAGCGTCGTTTCCCAGAGCTGCTCGGCGTTCATCTCGCCGAGGCCCTTGTAGCGCTGCATGGAAAGGCCCTTGCGGCCGGCGGCGAAGATCGCGTCGAGCAGGGCGCGCGGGCCGGAAATCTCGACCTGCCCGTCCTTTCGGCGCAGCACCGGCGGCACCATGTAGGTCTCCTTCAGGCGGGCCGAGAGCTGGTCGATATGACGCGCGTCGGACGAGCCGATCAGCGCCATGTCGAGATGGGCGAATTCCTTGACGCCACGCACCATGCGCTCGAAGCGCAGGCCCCCGTCGGAGGCGACGGAGCCTTCCCAGCCGCGTTCCGTCTCCTCGGCGATGAGGTCGAGACGGCGGGCGACATCCTGAGCCTTCGCGGCATAGGCATCGCGGTCATGGCTGAGCTCGAGGTTCAGTGCACCGGCGATCGCCGCCTGTTCGACGATGGCACGGTTGTAGCGCGAATGCAGGCCGTCGAGCAGCGCGCGCAGGCGCAGCGCGTCCTGGATGAGTTCCAGGATATCCTGGCCGGCGCGCACTTCGCCGGAGGAAAGCTCCAGCGCCGCGTCGTCGAGACCGGAGCCGATCAGGTAATCCTCCAGCGCCTTTTCGTTCTTCAGGTACTGGCCGGACTTGCCGCGCGCCACCTTATAGAGCGGCGGCTGGGCGATATAGAGATGGCCGCGCTCGATCAGCTCCGGCATCTGGCGGAAGAAGAAGGTGAGCAGCAGGGTGCGGATATGGGCGCCGTCGACGTCGGCGTCCGTCATGATGATGATCTTGTGGTAGCGCAGCTTGTCGGCGTTGAACTCGTCCTTGCCGATGGAGGTGCCGAGCGCGGTGATCAGCGTGCCGATTTCCTGGCTCGACAGCATCTTGTCGAAGCGCGCGCGCTCGACGTTGAGGATCTTGCCGCGCAGCGGGAGGATGGCCTGGTTCTCGCGCGAACGGCCCTGCTTGGCGGAGCCGCCGGCCGAATCGCCCTCGACGAGGAAGAGCTCGGACTTCGCCGGATCGCGCTCGGAGCAGTCGGCGAGCTTGCCGGGCAGCGACGAGATGTCGAGCGCACCCTTGCGCCGCGTCAGCTCGCGCGCCTTGCGGGCGGCTTCGCGGGCGGCGGCGGCCTCGACCACCTTGCCGATCAGCGTCTTCGCATCGGTCGGATGCTCTTCCATCCAGATGCTCAGCGCCTCGTTGACGAGGCTTTCAACGACCGGGCGGACTTCCGAGGAAACCAGCTTGTCCTTGGTCTGCGAGGAGAATTTCGGATCCGGCACCTTCACGGAGAGAACGGCGGTCAGGCCCTCGCGGCAGTCATCGCCCGTCAGCGTGACCTTCTCCTTCTTCATGATGCCGGAGCCTTCGGCATAGGAGACGACCTGGCGGGTCAGCGCGCCGCGGAAGCCGGCCATATGCGTGCCGCCGTCGCGCTGCGGGATGTTGTTGGTGAAGCAGAGCACGTTCTCGTGGTAGCTGTCGTTCCACCACATGGCGACTTCGACGGTGATGCCGTCCTTCTCGCCCCTGATGGCAATCGGCTTGTCGACCAGCGGCTTCTTGGCGCGGTCGAGATAGATGACGAAGGCTTCGAGGCCGCCCTCGTACATCAGCTCGTCCTGTTTGACGTCCGAATGGCGGCGGTCGGTGAGGAGAATGCGCACGCCGGAATTGAGGAAGGCGAGCTCGCGCAGGCGGTGTTCCAGCGTCGAATAGTTGAACTCGATGTTCGAGAAGGTCTGGGGCGACGGCAGGAAGGTGACTTCCGTGCCCGTCTCGTCGCCGGCCTCGCCCGTTACCTTCAGCGGGCCGTCGGCAACGCCATGGGTGAAGCTCATCTCGTGGATCTTGCCGGAGCGGCGGATCTTCAGCTTCAGCGAGACGGAAAGCGCGTTCACCACGGAAACGCCCACGCCATGCAGACCGCCGGAAACCTTGTAGGAGTTCTGGTCGAATTTGCCGCCGGCATGGAGCTGGGTCATGATGACCTCGGCCGCCGAGACGCCCTCTTCCTTGTGGATGTCGGTCGGGATGCCGCGGCCGTTGTCCGTCACCGTCACCGAGCCGTCCGCGTTGAGCGTCACCGTCACGATGTCGGCATGGCCGGCCAGCGCCTCGTCGATGGCGTTGTCGACCACCTCGTAGACCATGTGATGCAGGCCCGAGCCGTCGTCGGTGTCGCCGATATACATGCCCGGGCGCTTGCGCACGGCATCGAGTCCCTTGAGGACCTTGATCGAATCTGCGCCATACTCGGCCGGGCCGTTTTCGGTCTCGGGTGTGTCAGTCATTCAAGCGTCTTTCCAGAGGTTTCGCGCCAAAGGTTTCGCGGGTCGGCGGGAGCGCGGCGAATCACCGCTTTCCAAGTCATTGAATATAGGGATTTTGACCCCAAGTTCCAAACCAGAGAGCGGCCAAACACGGCAGAAATCAGGGGATCACCCCGGTTTTACCCGTGAATTGCATGCTTTTTCGAGAATGCCGGCAAGGCGGCGCACGGTCTCGGGCGGCAGGCCGGCGATTTCGGCCGCGAGCCGGTTGGCGAAGGCCGTGTATTCCGGCGGAAGACCGGCCGTGTCGACCACCACGCGGGGGTCTGAAATCTCCGCGATACGGAAGAGTTCCTCGGCCTCGTCCCAGATGACGTTGAAGTAGCCGGCGACGCGCTGGAGGAAATCGAAGCTGGGCATGCCGCGCTTGCCGTGCTCCAGCGCCGAGAGATAGGCCGGGCTGACGCCGAGCGCCAGCGCCATCTCCTTCTGCGAGACGCCCTTGCGGTCACGCAGGTGCCGCACGGCCTTGCCGAAGGGCGTCGTCATCGCTTTTCCCCCGGCAGGCGGGCGAGGCGGACATAGAGCGCGCCCTCGCCGCCATGGTTGCGCGCGGCCGGCTCGTAGGAGGAGATCAGCGGCCGGAACTCCGGCAGCGAGAACCACAGCGGCACCGCCCGCTTCAGCGCGCCGTCGCTGCCGAGCGAGGTGCCCTTGCCGGTGATGACGAGGACATGGCGCAGCCCTCGCTCATGCGCCTTGATGAGGAAGCCGAGCAGGAAGCCGTGCGCCTCGCTCTGGATCATGCCGTGCAGGTCGATGCGCGCCTCGAGAGCGAGGCGGCCCTTGGCGATCTTGCGCTTGACGGGGCGCTCCAGCGGGTGATGGCGGGTTTCCCTGCCGCGACCGATGGTGAGCGCGATGCCTTCCGCCGGCTTTTCGGCCTTTGCCGCCTTCGGGGCGGGTTCCGGTTCCTGCTCCACCACCTTCTCGGCGAAGGCCTCTTCGAATTCCGTCAGGGCATCGAGCTTTCCCGGCAGGGCGCGCGTGCTGCGCGCCACCTTGCCCCAGAGAATGCGGTCCTCGCCGGAAAGCGCCTTATCCTTCGGCATGGAGGTAGCGCTCCGCCGCCGCCCTGGGGATGAGGATGTGGAAGGTCGCGGCATTGCGCACATGGCCGGCGAGTGCGCCCGCCGCATCGCCCGAGCCGGTGAAGATATCGCCGCGCGCCGGGCCGACGATGGCCGTTCCCGTGTCGAGCGCCAGCATCAGCCTGCGGAAAGGTTTTCCGCCGTCCATATGGGTGAGGCTGTCGCTCGTAATGAAGAAGGGCAGGCCGAAGGTGTGGATCAGCCGGTCGACCGCGAGCGAGCGGCCGGCGACCAGCGGTACCTTGGCGGCGGCGATGGGGCCGAGCGCGGCATCGTCCACCGCCGCTTCCTTGAAGAAGATGAAGGAACGATTGTGCCAGAGCACCGCGTCCACCTGGTCCTCGTGCCGCGCCAGCCAGTCGCGGATCGAGGCCATGGAGACGGTCGCGGGGTCGATCTCGCCGCGGTCGATCAGGAGCTTGCCGATGGCCGAGAACGGGTGGCCGGACTTGGCCGCATAGGTGATGCGCTTCATCGCTCCGTCGGGATAGACGAGCCGCGCGGCGCCCTGAACATGGGCGAAGAACACATCCACCTTCGAGCGTGCATAGGCGATTTCCAGCCCGCGGCCCTTCAGACAGCCGCGCTCGATCTCGCCGCGGTCTGGATGCTCGACGACGGCGCCGTCCTTCGCAAGGCCGAAGGCGTAGCCCTCGGGGAAGCCGGCGGGGCGATTGGCGTCGTCGATGTCGACCAGATCATCGGGCCGGCGGTAGAAGGGATAGCGATAGTCGGCATCCGGCTCGGCCTTCACGGCGACCTCGGGCTCGTAGAAGGCCGTGACGAAGCCGGCAGTGCCATCCGCCTTCTCGATGCGGAAGGGCACGCAATGGGCTTCGAAGAAGGCGCGCACGGCGGCAGCGCCCTCGGGCTTTTCATCCGCGGCAGCGTCCAGAAGCGCCAGAAGCTCGCCGGCGGTGATGCCAAGCGAGCCTGTCTTGTAGGGCTTTACAGTGCGGATATGATCGCGGCAGCGGCCCATGGCCGCAAGCAAGGGGGTCGGATCGTCCTCGTCCCAGCCGGGAAGCGCCGAAAACCGGGCCGGGACCAGACGGTAATCCATTGGAGCCTCGCTCAGCCTTCCGACTCGGTTGCGATCAGCTTCCAGTTCGGGTCGCGCGATCGGATGTCGCGGGCGAAGGTCCACAGGTCGTTGACCTCGGCCACCGTTTCCGCGTCGCCCTCGACCAGCGCGCCGGCCTTGTCATAGGTGGCGGAAATCAGCTGGCTGACGATGCGCAGCGTGATGTTGGCCTCGCTGTCCTTGACCTCGGCGGAGACGATGTCGGCCTTCTCGATGCCGACGAAGCTGGAGCGCACGACCTCGCCCTTGGCCTCGCGCTCGGAGATGGCGGCGTCAAAGCCCTCGAAGACCTCGCGTGACAGGAGGTTCTTCAGCGTCTTGCGGTCGCCGTCGGCAAAGGCGACGACGATCATCTCGTAGGCCATGCGGGCGCCGGCGACGAATTCCTTCGGGTTGAAGGCGGGGTCCGTCTTGACGAGGGCACGCAGCTGATCGTTGAGGGGGGTGCCCGGCGCGGCGAAGCCGTCGACGGCGGCAAAGGGATTTTCCTCCTCGTCGGCATCGCGGCGCGGCAGCGTGACGACCTTGCCGCGGTCGGGCGAATCAGTCTCGCCCACGGTCTCGCGCTTCGAATAGGGGTCGAAGGGCGGACGCTCGCTGCCGGTGCGGCGGCCAAGCACGCTGCGCAATTGCAGGAAGATGACCACCGCAGCCACGAGGAAGAAAATCGTTACAAAGTCGAATGAGCCCATTATCGATCCGCTGCCGGTTCCTATTTTTTATTCCTTTTCCATATAGTCCGCAAAGACGGATCATTCAAATGGCTATGACGTGAATGCGGCGAAGACGCGCGGATATGCAGGCCACGGTATCGGCCCGGGAGAATCTGTGCGAGATTGGACACCATGTCGCGACGTCTCATTCCCCTTGTCCTTCTTCTGCTGCCGCTGGCGGAAATCGCCTGTTTCATCCTCGTCGGGCGGCGGATCGGTCTCTTCCCTACCCTGTCGCTGGTCGTGCTCTCGGCCGTCGCCGGCATCGTGCTGATGCGGGTGCAGGGCTTCGGCGTCATCGCCCGGCTCCGGCAATCCGGCCAGGAAGGCCGCGCGCCCGGCAAGGAGGTGCTCGATGCGGCGATGATCATGATCGCCGGGATCCTGCTCTTCATTCCAGGCTTCCTCACCGACATTCTCGGCCTTGCGCTCTTCCTGCCGCCGGTGCGCAATTTTCTCTGGAACCGGCTGATCCGCAATGTCGTTGTGGTCGATATCGGCGGAACGGGCCCAAGCCCACGCCCCGAGACGGGACCGCGCCGCACGATCGACCTCGACGAAGGCGACTTCCATCGCGACGAACCGCGCTGAGCCCAGGGTTGTAAGCCTTTTGCCGAAATGCTAGATGGCCTGACTTTCCAGAGTCCCGAGGATACTCCCATGACCGACGCAGTCACCGACAACAACGCCGCGAGCCCCTCGCTCAACATTCTGGCGCAGTATGTGAAGGACTTCTCCTTCGAGAACCCGGGTGCTCCGCGTTCGCTGCAGGCCCGTGACAAGGCGCCGGCGATCAATATCAGCGTCAACGTCAATGCCAACCCGCTCGCCGAATCGGACTTCGACGTCATCCTTTCGCTGAACGCGGAAGCCAAGGACGGCGACAAGGTGCTGTTCAATGCCGAACTCGCCTATGGCGGCGTCTTCCGCATCACGGGCTTCCCGCAGGAGCACATGTTGCCGGTTCTCTTCATCGAGTGCCCGCGCCTGCTCTTCCCCTTCGCCCGCCAGATCATCGCCGACGCCACCCGCAACGGCGGCTTCCCGCCGCTGATGATCGATCCGATCGATTTCGCGCAGATGTTCGCCCAGCGCATGGCCGAAGAACAGGTCAAGGCGAAGGTCCAGGCCAACTAAGGCCGCCATTCCCTCTGAACGAAACGCCCGGCTGCGATGCGGCCGGGCGTTTTTGTTTCTGAAGATCGTGAGCCGGATTCAGGCGCCGTATTTCGCCCAGATCGCCTTGGCGCCCATCGTCTCCACCATGGCCGCATGGGCCGCGCGCTCTTCTTCCGAAATGCGCGGCGGAAGGGGACGCGGGCGCACGCCGAGCGGAAGGACGACCTCGTCTTCCGCATCGACCAGCGTCTGGCGGCCCATCTCAGCCGAGCCGAGGCCGAGCGCCGCCTGCCGGCCGCCGATCATCTCGATATAGACTTCGGCCAGCAGCTCGGAGTCGAGAAGCGCGCCGTGCTTGGTGCGGTGCGAATTGTCGATGCCGTAGCGCCGGCACAGCGCATCGAGCGAGTTCGGACCCATCGGATGCTTGCGGCGGGCGAGCGCCAGCGTATCGGTCACCCGGTCGGAGGAAACGGGCGGCAGGCCGATCCGGTCGAACTCGGCATTGATGAAGCCCATGTCGAAATTGGCATTGTGCGCCACCCAGCGGGCATCGCCGAAGAATTCAACGATCTCCTGCGCGACCTCGGCAAAGGGGCGCTTGTCCTGCAGGAATTCATCGGTGATGCCGTGGACGGCAAGCGCGTCCGGATGGACCTTGCGGTCGCCGGGATTGATGAAGATGTGCAGCGTGCGGCCGGTCGGGAAATGGTTCTCCAGCTCCACGCCGCCGATTTCGATGACACGGTCGAGCTTATTGTCGAGGCCGGTCGTTTCCGTATCGAAGATGATCTCGCGCATCAGTCCCGCCGTTTCGTCAGTTTTGCGATTATCTCTTCCACCTGTTCGCGCGCCGCATCAAGCCCCCGGCCCGTATCGATGATGAAATCGGCCCGCCGCCGCTTTTCCGCATCCGGCATCTGGCGCGAGAGGATGAGCTGGAATTTCTCCTCCGTCATGCCCGGCCGCGCAAGGACGCGCTCCCGCTGAACCTGCGGATCGCAGGTGACGACGACGACCTTGTCCACCCGCTTTTCACCGCCCGTTTCATAGAGAAGCGGGATATCGAGCAGAACGAGCGGCGCGCCATTCCGGCGCTCGGCATCGAGAAAGGCCGTTTCCCGTGCCCGGACAAGCGGATGGATGACCGCCTCCAGTTCGCCGAACCGTTCCGGGGATCGTGCGAGAACGGCGGAAAGCGCCTTGCGGTCGATGATGCCGTTCTCCAGTGCTTCCGGGAAGAGCGCGGCCACCGGCGCCACCGCCTCGGCGCGGTAGAGATCGTGCACCGTCGCATCGGCATCGTGCACCGGCACGCCGAAATCGCGGAACATCGCGGCCGTCGTCGACTTGCCGGTTCCGATCGATCCGGTGAGGCCGAGAACGATCATCAATGTGTCTCCATGTCCGCGAGGATGAGGTTACGTAGCGCGGCATCGACCGTGGGCCGGACGCCGAACCATTTCTCGAAACCGGGCACTGCCTGATGCAGGAGCATGCCGAGACCGTCGACCGTGGCAAAGCCCTGCGCGGACGCCTGGCGAAGGATCGGCGCCACCAACGGCACATAGACTATGTCCGTGACCACCGCATCGCTTGCGAGCGGCGAGAAATCGAAGTCCGGCGCCGCCTCGCCGTCCATGCCGAGCGAGGTGGTGTTGACGAAGAGGCCGGCTTCCTTCGTGACTTCGGCAAGGGCTTCCATGCCATGGGCATGCACCTTCGGCCCGAAGCGGTCGGCCAGTTCCTGCGCGCGGGCGACGGTGCGGTTCACCACATGGATCTCGCCGACGCCGCGATCGCGCACGGCCTGGATGATCGCGCGGCTCGCCCCCCCTGCCCCGAGGATCACGGCCCGGTCCGTCCGGTTCCAGCCGGGCGCCGCCGCGTCGAGATTGGCGAGGAAGCCGTAGCCGTCGGTATTGGTGGCGCAAAGCCGGCCGCCTTCCAGCCAGAGGGTGTTCGACGCGCCGAGCTCCTCGCTGAGGGCATCCGGCCGGTCGGCCAGCCTGTAGGCCGTTTCCTTGTGGGGGATGGTGACATTGCCGCCGACGAAGCCGGATTCACCGCTCTTCAGGCGAGAAATGAAGCCGGCGAAATCTTCAGGGGAAACCTCCTGCCGCGTATAGGATCCCGCAAGCCCCAGCTTTTCCAGCCAGTGGCCATGGATCAGCGGCGAACGCGAATGCTTGACCGGATAGCCGGTGACGAAGGCATGGCGGGCGGATGTTTCACGTGAATCATGCATCGATGGCACCGAGATCGCGAAGTTTAGCCAGCAGCGGAAGAAGCGGCAGGCCGAGAATGGTGAAATAGTCGCCGTCGATCCGCTCGAAGAGCTGCACGCCCTCCCCCTCCAGCTGGTAGGCGCCGACGCTGGCGAGAACGCGTGTGCCGACGCGGGCAAGATGCCGGTCGATGAACCCTTCCGAAAGCGGCCGCATCGTCAGCCGCGCGATGGAGACGTGGGTCCACAGAGTTTCGCCGTCGCGCACCAGCGCGATGCCGCAGTTCAGGGCATGGGTGCGGCCCGACATCGCCATGAGGTGGGATTTCGCTTCCGCCATGTCGGCCGGCTTGTGAAACACCCGGCCCTCAAGCGAGAGGGTCTGGTCCGAACCGATGACGAGTGCGCCCGGATTGCGGCCTGCCACATCCTTCGCCTTCTCGATCGCCAACGCCTCGGCAACGTCCGGCGGGGTGGGATTGCGCGCGGCGAGCGCCGCTTCGGCCGCGCGCTCGTCGATCTCCGCCGCGCGCGCTTCGAAGGCAAGGCCGGCATTTTCCATCAGCATGCGGCGGAAGGGGCTTTGCGAGGCAAGGATCAGCGGCGTCATGAAAATCTCCTGTTGCCTTCCGGGTTAACGAAGCTTGGGGCGAAGAGCAACGATGGCGGCGGCCGTTTCCTCGATGGAGCGGCGGGTGACATCGATCACCGGCCAGTTGTTACGCGCGCAGATGGCGCGGGCATATTTCAGCTCCTCGGAAATCTGTGCCCTGTCGATATAGTCGTCGCCGCGAAACTCCTGTGTCTGACCCAATATCCGGTTCTGCCGGACCTGGGCGATGCGGTCGGTCGTGGCGATGAGGCCGACGATCAGCGGTTTCGTCGCCGCCGACAGCCGTTCCGGCAGCGGCACGCCGAGCACGATGGGCACATTGGCGGTCTTGATGCCGCGATTGGCGAGATAGATGCTGGTCGGCGTCTTCGAGGTGCGGCTGATGCCGATAAGGATGACATCCGCCTCGTCGAGATCGGCCGGCAACTGGCCGTCGTCATGATCCATCGTGAAATTCAGCGCCTCGATGCGCGCGAAATATTCCGCGTTCATCACATGCTGCGCCCCGACCCGCCGGCGCGAGGGGGCGCCGAGATAGGACTGGAAGATCTCGATCACCGGCTCCAGCACGGAAACGCATGGCACCCCCATTTCGCGGCAGCGCTGGTCGATGATCTCCGACAGTTCCCGGTCGACGACCGTATAGAGCACGATGCCCGGCGCCCCGTCGATGGCATCGAGCACCGGCATCAGCTGCTTGCGATTGCGCACCAAGGGATAGACGTGCTCCAGCGCCTGGGAAGACTGGAACTGTGCCGCGGCGGCCCGCCCGGCAGCAATGAGAGTCTCGCCCGTCGAGTCCGAAATGAGGTGCAGATGAAAGTAGTTTTTGGTGCTTTCCACAATATCCTCCGGCCCCTGTTGATGACCCGGGACAAGCGTGAGCTAAAAACGGGAGGGCCACGGAGGCAAGAGGATAAGTGCCGGTTTTTCCACAATCGGCAAACAGCGGGAAACGGATTACCCGATGCTGTGGACAAGACTCATGGCCACGTCATAGTGTCGCGCTTGTCCACAAGCTGTCCACAGGAAGGGACTTTCAGGCGCCTCGCGAATCTCTTTGATTCAAAAGCGCGAATCCGGATTTGCCGGATTTGCGCCGCAAAAGTCTTCGCGAACTTTGTCTTTTCCAACCGTTCCGCGTCGGGACGGGGATTTTGTGGACAGGATTTAATCCTTGATAGTCACCGACTCTAAGAAATAGAAACCTTTTCAAAAGAGATTATTTCATGATTGGGAGAACCCCAGCGGTGTCTGCGAAAAGCCGGAAGATCGTCGAAGTCCTGAACGGGAAGACGGTTTCCCCCCCTCCCCTCTGGCTGATGCGTCAGGCAGGTCGTTACCTGCCGGAATACCGGGCAACGCGCGCGGAGGCGGGAAGTTTCCTCGATCTCTGTTATTCGCCGGAGCTGGCGACGGAAGTCACGCTCCAGCCGATCCGCCGCTATGCCTTCGACGCGGCAATCCTGTTTTCCGACATCCTCGTCATCCCCGATGCCCTGAAGCGCAATGTCCGCTTCGAGGAAGGCCATGGGCCGCGCATGGACCCGATCGACGCCGATGCCATCTTCGCTCTGAAGGAGGATGGCGTTCAGGATCACCTCAGACCCGTCCTGGAAGCGGTTGGCCGCATCCGGCAGGCCCTCCCCGGGGAAACGGCCCTGCTCGGCTTCTGTGGAGCGCCCTGGACGGTTGCGACCTACATGATCGCCGGCCATGGCACGCCCGACCAGGCGCCAGCCCGGCTTTTCGCCTACCGGGAGCCGGAGGCCTTCGCCCGTCTCCTTGACCTCCTGGCCGATCTTTCGGCCGATTATCTCGTGGCGCAGATCGATGCGGGCGCGGATGCGGTGCAGATCTTCGATTCCTGGGCGGGCGTGCTCGGCGAGAAGGAATTTGCCGACTATGCCGTCCGTCCGATGCGGCGCATCGTCGACGCGGTGAGGTCGCGCAGGCCCCAGGCGAAGATCATCGCCTTCGCCAAGGGGGCCGGCCTTCAGCTCAAGACCTACCGGCAGGAGACGCGGGCGGATGCGATCGGCCTCGACTGGTCGGTGCCGCTGTCCTTCGCGGCCGAACTGCAGAAGGACGGGCCGGTGCAGGGCAATCTCGATCCGATGCGCGTGGTCGCCGGCGGCTCTGCGCTCGACGAAGGGGTCGACGCCATCCTGCAGGCGCTCGGCAATGGCCCGCTGATCTTCAATCTCGGCCACGGCATCACGCCGCAGGCCGATCCCGAAAACGTCACGCGGCTCGTGGCACGCGTGCGCGGGGAAGCGCAATGAGCGAGCGGCAGACCAGCGAGAGCGCCGGACGCCGCGCCCGTTTGCGGGCCGCGGTGGCACTCGCCGTCTTTGCGCTGGTGGCGCTCCTCCTCATCCTCCATCCGCCGGAAGATCTCTATCTCTGGATCAAGGCGCTGCACATCGTCGCCGTGATGTCCTGGATGGCGGGGCTGCTTTATCTGCCGCGGCTCTTCGTCTATCACACCGATGCGCCGGTGGGTTCCGCCCAGTCGGAGACCTTCAAGGTGATGGAAGGAAGGCTCTACCGGACGATCATGCAGCCGGCCATGGGCCTTTCCTGGCTGCTCGGCCTCTACCTTGCCTGGTCAGTCTACGGTTTCCAGGGCGGCTGGCTGCATGCCAAGCTCGCCTTCGTCGTCCTTCTCACCGGCGTGCACGAGTATTACGGCCGCGCGGTGAAGGCTTTCGCGGAGGACCGCAACGTGAAAACCGGGCGGCAATGGCGCATCTGGAACGAGGCGCCGGCCCTCCTGATGGTCCTCATCGTCATCATGGTCGTGGTCAAGCCGTTCTGATTGGCCGCGACAAATCGGACGAAATTGAATCGCCCCCTTGCGGGCCGGCACCGGAACCGCTATTTTCCGCGCATCTCATCTTTCGTGGCATGTGTATTCGTTCAGTGAGCTGCACCAGACCCCGCGCAGTTCGTCCCTGACCCGCACGCCTTTTCCCATCCCGATGACCTGCAGCATGGACCATTCATGGCCGAAATGAAGCTACAAGACCTCAAGAACAAGACTCCGACCGACCTCCTCGCCTTTGCCGAATCACTCGAGGTCGAGAACGCGAGCACGATGCGCAAGCAGGAGCTCATGTTTGCCATCCTCAAGATGCTGGCCTCGCAGGACGTCGAGATCATCGGCGAAGGCGTCGTGGAAGTGCTGCAGGACGGCTTCGGCTTCCTGCGCTCGGCGAACGCCAACTACCTGCCCGGCCCGGACGATATCTACATCTCGCCCTCGCAGATCCGCCGCTTCTCGCTGAAGACCGGCGATACCGTCGAAGGCCCGATCCGCGGCCCCAAGGAAGGCGAGCGCTACTTCGCCCTCCTCAAGGTCAACACGATCAATTTCGACGATCCGGAAAAGATCCGCCACAAGGTCCATTTCGACAACCTGACGCCGCTCTATCCCAACGAGCGCTTCAAGATGGAACTCGAAATCCCGACCTCGAAGGACCTTTCGCCCCGCGTCATCGACCTGGTGGCGCCGCTCGGCAAGGGCCAGCGCGCCCTGATCGTTGCACCGCCGCGCACGGGTAAGACGGTTCTCCTGCAGAACATCGCCCATTCGATCACCGCGAACCATCCGGAATGTTATCTCATCGTCCTGCTGATCGACGAGCGTCCGGAAGAAGTGACGGACATGCAGCGGTCGGTGAAGGGCGAAGTGGTTTCCTCGACCTTCGACGAGCCGGCGACGCGCCACGTCCAGGTCGCCGAAATGGTCATCGAGAAGGCCAAGCGCCTCGTCGAGCATGGCCGCGACGTGGTCATCCTGCTCGATTCCATCACCCGCCTCGGCCGCGCCTACAACACGGTCGTTCCGTCTTCGGGCAAGGTCCTGACCGGCGGTGTCGACGCCAACGCGCTGCAGCGCCCGAAGCGCTTCTTCGGCGCCGCCCGCAACATCGAGGAAGGCGGATCGCTGACGATCATCGCGACCGCGCTCATCGATACCGGCAGCCGCATGGACGAAGTGATCTTCGAAGAGTTCAAGGGCACCGGCAACTCGGAAATCGTGCTCGACCGCAAGGTCGCCGACAAGCGCATCTTCCCGGCGATGGACATCCTCAAGTCCGGCACGCGCAAGGAGGATCTCCTCGTGCCGCGCCAGGACCTGCAGAAGATCTTCGTCCTGCGCCGTATCCTCGCCCCGATGGGAACAACCGATGCGATCGAGTTCCTGATCGACAAGCTGAAGCAGACCAAGAACAACGGCGATTTCTTCGACTCGATGAACACCTGACCGAGGTTCGCCTTGGTGAAGACAGCCATGGTCCCGTCGCAAGACGGGGCCATTTTCGTTTGAAGACCCAGAATCGATTCTTGTCCGTAACGAACCTCTTCGATTCGCATCCGGAATGTTTTTACCATGCGCGTTGCAGATACGATCTTTGCGCTTTCCAGCGGCGGATTGCCCTCCGGCGTCGCGATCATCCGTATAAGTGGCCCGGAAACCCGCAACGCTGTCACGAATCTGTGCGGTCGCGTTCCATCCCCTCGCCGCGCCTCCCTGCTTTCGATTCGGAATCGCAACGGTGAGAAACTGGATGACGGAATCATTCTCTTTTTTCCCGGTCCGAATTCCTTCACCGGTGAAGACTGCGCCGAGCTGCAGATTCATGGCGGCCGTGCCACTGTGAAAGCCGTGCTGACTTCTCTGGGCGAACTTCAGGGATTGCGCGGCGCGGAGGCGGGCGAGTTTTCCAGACGAGCCTTCGAGAATGGACGAATGGATCTGGTCGAGGTGGAGGGATTGGCCGACCTGATCGCCGCCGAGACCGAGATGCAACGCCGCCTCGCCGCCGAACACGCATCCGGCGGTCTCTCCCGACTTTACGATTCGTGGGCGAAACGGTTGACGCATGCGCGGGCGATGATCGAAGCGGAGCTCGATTTTGCCGATGAGGAGGATGTGCCGGGCTCCGTCGCATCGTCGATCTGGGCGGATATGCGGATTCTGGAGAAAGAGATTATTAACCATCTTGGCTCTGCTCGCGCCGGCGAAATCGTGCGCGACGGCCTCAAGGTGGTCATTGCCGGTCCGCCGAATGCCGGCAAATCGAGCCTGCTGAACCATCTGGCCAAGCGCGACATCGCTATCGTTACGGACATTCCCGGTACGACCCGTGACATTCTGCATGTCGACCTCGATCTTTCCGGCTTTGCCGTTCGGCTTTATGATACGGCCGGCCTGCGCGAGACCGAGGATATCGTCGAGCGGGAAGGAATCCGACGGACACGTCTTTCCATGGAAGAGGCGCATCTCGTCCTCCTGCTTTCGGATATGCCGACGAGCGATTGGGCGAGCTGGCTTGGTACCTATCGCGGCCCGGTCATTCGCGTTCACACGAAGGCGGACAAGACAACAGCGACTTGGCCCGATGGCGCTGTGGATGCTACGATCTCTGTTCAGACCGGCGTGGGCATGTCAGAATTGCTGGATGCGATCAGCCGATATCTCCCCGATCTCGAAGCGGGATCTTCCTTGGCGCTTCCGACCCGCCGGCGACATCTGGAGAATTTGCAGGCGGCTTCCGCCGAGATTGCATCGGCGCTTTCGATGACGGATACAGGTCTGGATATTCAAGCCGAGCACTTGCGATTGGCGGGCCAGGCGCTGGGAAGGGTGACAGGCCGAGTTGATGTCGAGGATTTGCTTGACGTGATCTTCTCGGAATTCTGCATAGGCAAATGATTCACGTGAAACAATGCAACGTGTGCGAGTCGCGTGGTTTGTTTCACGTGAAACAGGTAGGTGGTATATGAAAGAGACCAGCAATTATGACGTCGTCGTTGTCGGCGGCGGTCATGCCGGCGTCGAGGCTGCTTCCGCCTCGGCTCGTCTGGGAGCAAGAACCGCCTTGGTGACGCACAAGGCGTCGACCATTGGGGTCATGTCCTGCAATCCCGCAATCGGCGGCTTGGGTAAAGGTCATCTGGTTCGCGAAGTCGATGCGCTGGACGGGCTCATGGGCCGCGTTGCCGATCGCGCCGGTATCCAGTTTCGCCTCTTGAACCGGCGAAAAGGTCCGGCTGTGCGCGGGCCGCGAACGCAGGCCGACCGAAAGCTCTATCGCGAGGCGATGCAGGCCGAGATCGCAGCTATCTCCAATCTCGATGTCATCGAGGGCGATGCCTTCGATCTCGATTTGGTGAATGGCCAGGTGTCGGCTGTGATCATGAAGGATGGGCGCCGCCTGATGTGCCGCTCGGTCGTTATTACGACCGGTACGTTCCTCAGGGGCCTCATTCATATCGGAAACGAAAAGATTCCGGCAGGTCGTGTCGGCGAAGATCCCTCCTTGGGTCTTTCGGCCACCTTCGAACGACTGGGCCTAGCGCTCGGGCGCCTGAAAACCGGCACGCCAGCTCGTCTGGATGGCCGCACGATTGATTGGAATTCTATCGGGCGACAGGCAGCGGATGAGGATCCTGTTCCCTTTTCCTTCATGACGGATCGCATCACGACGCCGCAGATCGACTGCGGGGTAACACGGACGACGCCGGCAACGCACCGGATCATAGAAGAGAATATCGGCAAATCCGCCATGTATTCCGGCCAGATCGAAGGTGTCGGCCCCCGCTATTGCCCGTCGATCGAGGACAAGATCGTCAAGTTCGGCGAGCGTGACGGGCACCAGATCTTTCTGGAGCCAGAAGGGTTGGATGACGATACGGTCTATCCCAACGGCATTTCGACCTCGCTTCCCGCGGATGTGCAGGATGCTTTCATCCGGACCATTCCCGGCCTGGAGCGCGTGGCCATTCTTCAGCCGGGATATGCGATCGAATACGACCATGTCGACCCTCGCGAATTGTCGGCGACCCTGGAAGTGAAGCGGCAGCCGGGCCTTTTCCTGGCGGGCCAGATCAACGGTACGACGGGCTACGAGGAGGCCGCAGCGCAAGGTCTCGTTGCCGGCCTCAATGCGGCGCGCCGCGCTGCTGGTGCCGAGGGCCACATCTTCAGCCGAACCGACAGCTATATCGGCGTGATGATCGATGACCTCACGTCGCGGGGCGTGACCGAGCCTTACCGGATGTTCACATCGCGCGCGGAATATCGTCTTTCCCTCAGGGCGGACAATGCGGATGTTCGTCTTACACCCCTTGGCATCGATCTCGGTCTTGTACGGGCCGCACGTGAGGAAAGGTTCGCTACGTGGTCGGCCGAGATGGATGCGGCGCGGGATCGTCTCCGTAACCTCCGACTTTCGCCCAACGAAGCTGCTTCTCATGGCATCCGCATCAATCAGGATGGCGTGCGCCGCAGCGCCTATGATCTGCTGGCTTATCCCGATATAGACTATGCGCGCCTTGCGGCTGTTTGGTCCGAGGAACTGAATGTTTTTTCTGCGCGTGTTCGGGACGCTATCGAGATCGAGGCCGGCTATGCCGTCTATATGAACCGGCAGGAGACGGATATTGCCGAGGCACGGCGCGAGGAAGAGCGACGGATTCCTGATCAATTCGATTTCAGCGCCTTGCCCGGACTTTCCATAGAGCTGCGGCAGAAGCTGACCGCGGCACGTCCGGCGAATCTGGCACAGGCGGCGCGGGTCGACGGCATGACACCGGCAGCTTTGACGCTGTTGCTTGCCTATCTCAAGCGTCTTCCCGCCGAAGCAATGGACCGGACTGCAAACGCATGAATACCCTGCCTCGCGAATTGAGTGGCCTGAATGTTTCACGTGAAACTGTGGACAGGCTGCACAGCTTTGTTGCGCTTTTCAAGAAATGGGCAAAGGCCATCAATCTGGTGGCCCCGTCTACCCTGTCCGAGGCGTGGAACCGGCATATCATCGACAGCGTACAAATCTACGCCCTCTCTCCCGGGCCGCGCCAGTGGGTCGATCTCGGCAGCGGTGGCGGCTTTCCGGGCATCGTCACGGGCATTCTGCTGGCGGGCGAAGGTGATGGATGGGTTTATCTCGTGGAGAGCAACAACAAGAAGGCTGCTTTTCTGAGGACCGCCATTCTGGAAACCGGCGCGCGCGCATCCGTCCACGCGATTCGAATCGAGGAAGCACCGGCGGCGATCGAACGCTGCGATGCCATCTCCGCCCGTGCCCTGGCGGATCTCGATCTGCTGATGGAATTCGGTTTTCCCTGGGCGGAGCGCAATCCGGATCTGCGGTTCTTCCTGCACAAAGGGCGGGATTACCAGCGGGAGATCGATAAAGCGCTTGGTCGGTGGAGATTCGATCTGGTAAAACACGCCAGTATCGTCGAGCCGGATTCGGTCGTGCTCGAACTTTCGAAGCTTTCGCGCAAACCTCAGTGATTGGCGGCGTCCATGATAGGCGAGAAGAACCGGATCATTACCATCGCGAACCAGAAGGGTGGCGTCGGCAAGACGACGACTGCCATCAATCTGGCGACCGCGCTTGCCGCAATCGGCGAACGAGTGCTCATCGTCGATCTCGATCCGCAGGGAAATGCCAGCACGGGGCTCGGAATCGACCGTCGCAGCCGCGAATTGTCGTCCTATGACCTGCTGATCGGCAGCCATAGCGTGGCCGACACCGTCCTCCAAACGGCAGTGCCGAACCTTTCGATCATTCCCTCGACCATGGACCTGCTCGGCATCGAAATGGAGATTGCCCAGCATAATGACCGTGTCTTCCGCCTTAAGCGGGCGCTGGCGGCGGCCGATGCGCTGTCTTACTCTTACGTGCTCGTCGATTGCCCACCGTCCTTCAATCTCCTGACGATGAACGCGCTGGCGGCGGCTCATTCGGTGCTCGTGCCGCTGCAATGCGAGTTCTTCGCGCTGGAAGGCCTCAGCCAGTTGCTGGAGACCGTCGACCAAGTCCGCCGGACGGTCAATCCGCGCCTCGATATCCAGGGCATCGTTCTGACCATGTTCGACTCGCGCAACAATCTGGCGCAGCAGGTGGTCAACGACGTCCGTACCCATCTCGGCGAGAAGGTCTATCACACGCTCATTCCGCGCAATGTCCGCGTTTCCGAGGCGCCCTCCTATGGCAAGCCGGCGATCCTCTACGATCTCAAATGCGCCGGAAGCCAAGCCTATCTTCAGCTCGCCTCCGAGGTGATCCAGCGGGAAAGGCAGCGCAAGGCTGCCTGAAACCAGTATCTGTGAGTGGAATCGATGAACGAAGACAACTCGAAGCGGCGCCTTGGCCGCGGGCTTGCAGCCCTGATCGGTGAAATGGACCAGCTTCCCGCCGCCGATATCGGCGCGGCGCCGGCGGTCAATCCCGATCGGCTGGTTCCCATCGAGTTCGTTGGCCGCAACCCGCGCAACCCGCGTCGTTACTTCGACGAATCGGAACTGCAGGATCTCGCTTCGTCGATCCGCCAGCACGGCATCGTCCAGCCGGTCGTGGTGCGCACCACGGCGGACAGCCGCTATGAGATCATTGCCGGCGAGCGCCGGTGGCGCGCGGCGCAGCTCGCCGGGTTGATCGAGATTCCGGTGATCATTCGTGACGTCGACGACCGCACGGCGCTGGAAATCGCCATCGTGGAGAACGTGCAGCGTTCGGACCTCAATCCGCTTGAAGAAGCAATGGGTTACGAGCTGCTGATCGCCGATCACGGCTATACGCAGAACGATCTTGGCGAGATCATCGGCAAGAGCCGCAGCCATGTGGCAAACAGCCTGCGCCTGTTGAAGCTGCCGGATCCGGTGCGTGAAATGCTGGCATCGGGCACGCTTTCGGCCGGCCATGCGCGCGCGTTGATTCCGACTTCCGATCCGGTTGCGCTTGCCAAGGCGGTCGTTGCCAAGGGCATGTCCGTTCGCGATGCGGAGCGGTTGGCCCAGAACGACATCAAGTCGCAAGGCGATCCGAACCATGGGCAGACGCCGCGGAAGGAAGAGAAGGATGCCGATACGCTTGCGCTGGAGCGCACGCTGACGGATGTCCTGGGCCTTGAAGTGAGCGTGAACCACAAGGGCAATGGCGGGCATCTGCGCATCGCTTATAAGACGCTGGAGCAGCTTGAGGAAATCTGCCGGCTTCTCGAACGGCGCTGATTTATTTAGCCGGATTCATCGGCGCGCCGATTGCAGCACGGTTGCCAGCATGGTCTGCATGGCGATCGTGTCTTCCAGCGCCGGGCGCTGGCGGCTTTGCAGGATGGCGGCCTGGAGGCGCTGGGTTTCCCGGCGAATGGCCGGCCCCGTCCAGCTTTTCAGGGCATTTTCCACGATCGGCTTGCGGCGGAAATGCAGGTGGCGGCCGAGCGTCGCCATGGCCTGGGCGGCGGGAGCGCGCTTTTCATCCATTTCGGCGCGCATCAGTTCCAGAAGCTGGAACTGGCGAAGACATCCCTGCAGAACGAGGAAGACCGGGGTCTTCGACGAGACGATCTTCTGGACCGCATGCATGAAGCCCTCGCGGTCGCCCTTGAGAACCGCGTCGACCGCATCGTCCGTGGAGATTGCACTGGCATCGCCGACGATTTCCTCCACGTCCTGCTCCTCGACGAGAGCCTTGCCGCGGCAGTAGAGGGCAAGTTTGCGCAGTTCGTTGCGGGAAGCCAGCCGGTCGCCGCCGATGGTCTCGACGAGGCGCTCGCGCGCCGCGGGCGAGATCCGCAGCCCCTCGGCGGCGAGCTCCTGGTCGATCAAGGCCTGCAGGGCGCGTCCGTCATCGGCATAGCAGGCGATGGCGACAGCTTGTGAAGAGGATTCGGCGGCCTTGCGGAGCGCGGCGCCTTTCTTCAGGTCACCGGCCTCGATGATGAGCGTGGAGGGGCCGGGGGGCATTCGGGCGAGAATATCGAGCCCATCGGAAATGCCCTTTTCGCTGCCGGCATTGCGGATCCAGACAAGCCGGTCGCCGCCGAAAAGGCCGATGGCATTCATCTCATCGACGAGACGGCCCGGCTGGTTGCCGACTTCGCCGGCGTCCAGCTTCACGATGGAGAAGGCATCGTCGAGATCGACACCGCTCGCGGCGGCGAGCGCCGCGGCCCGTTCGGAAACGAGGCCGCGATCCGGTCCGTAAACCAGAAAGAGCCGCACGGGCAGAGGCTTGCGTTTCACGAAAGCGTCGAACTCGTGCGACTTGACTTCAGCCATCGGCGTTTCAGCGGCGGGCGAGCGCCGAGGCGACGTCCGCGCGGATCAGTTCGGCGAGTTCCCGGGCACCACGATTTTCCGCATCGCGGATGGCACGCAGCTTGGCGAATTCCTGGGTCGGGAAATCGACCATGGCGACGGCGGAGCGCTTGCCGGAGGCGAGCGTTTCACCGGTGTCGGCCTTGGTGAGATTGTAGTCCGCCGAGACAGTCACGCGCCCGGCGCGGGCCGTGTCGCGGGTGGCGTCGTTCAGGACGCCGACGGTGCGGATGCTGACGTCCATCTCGAGATGATAGACCGGGTTCTGTGCTTCGCCCGCGCCACCGCCGAAGAAGAAGATCAGGTCGTTGCGGACCTGCTGCTCGACGCGGGAGGTCGCCTCGGAGATCGAGACGGAGGCGAGCTTGCCTTCCGTTCCCGCCGCGGTGGAATAGAGCGGCCGCACCTGGCAGCCAGCGAGCACGCCGGCAAGGGCGACGCCGGCAAGCACCCTGGCGAGCCGCGAGAGGCCGGTTCCGTCAGACAACAACATTCACGATCCTCTGCGGTACGACGATGATCTTCTTGGGTTTCTGGCCGCCGAGCGCGGCCTGGACCGCCTCGAGCGCGAGCACGGCCTCTTCGACCGCACTCTGGTCTGCGTCGCGGGCGATTGTCAAATCCGCGCGCTTCTTGCCGTTGATCTGCACCGGCAGCGTGACCTCGTTTTCCGCCACCAGCCGGTCGTCATAGGCCGGCCAGGCGGTGTCTGCGACGAGGCCTTCGCCGCCGATCTCGCGCCAGCATTCTTCCGAAAGATGCGGCGTCATCGGGGCGACGATGCGGATCAGGATGCCCACGGCCTCGCGCAGTGCGGCGGCAAGCTCAGGTGACGCCTTGCCGGCGGCAGCGGTCGTCAGCGGCGCGGCGAGCGCATTGACGAATTCGTAGATGCGCGCCACGGCCTTGTTGAAGGCGAGCTTGTCATAGTCGCCCTGCACGGCCTTCAGCGTCTTATGCGCGGCCTGCGAGACGGCGAGGGCCTCCCCTTGTGTGCCCGGACGGGCTTCGGCTGCCTTGAGGGCCGGGGCGGCTTCGGCGATAAGGCGCCAGACGCGCTGGACGAAGCGGTGGGCGCCTTCGACGCCGGCTTCCGACCAGATGACGTCACGGTCCGGCGGGGAGTCGGAGAGGACGAAGAAGCGGGCGGTATCGGCGCCGTAGGAGGCGATGATATCATCCGGGTCGACGACGTTCTTCTTCGACTTCGACATCTTCTCGATGGAGCCGATGGCGATTTCTTCGCCGGATTCGAGATGGGTCGCGCGGCGCTTGCCGTCGACTTCCTCGATGCGGATTTCCGCCGGCATCATCCATTCGCGCTTGCCGTCGATGGCACGGCTATAGGTCTCGTGCACCACCATGCCCTGCGTGAAGAGGCCCTTGAAGGGCTCCTTCAGGTCGAGATGGCCGGCGACCTGCATGGCGCGGGTGAAGAAGCGCGAATAGAGCAGGTGCAGGATCGCATGCTCGATGCCGCCGATATATTGATCGACCGGCAGCCAGGCATTGGCGGCGGCGGGATCCGTCGGGTTGTCTTCCCACGGCGCGGTGAAGCGGGCGAAGTACCACGAGGAATCGACGAAAGTGTCCATCGTATCCGTCTCGCGGCGGGCGTCCTTGCCGCAATGCGGGCAGGCGACGTGGCGCCAGGTCGGATGGCGGTCGAGCGGGTTGCCCGGCTTGTCGAAGGTGACGTCGTCGGGCAGCTTCACCGGCAGGTCGGCCTTGGGGACCGGGACCACGCCGCAGTCGTCGCAATGGATGACCGGGATCGGGCAGCCCCAGTAGCGCTGGCGCGAAATGCCCCAGTCGCGCAGGCGGAAGTTCACCTTGCGCTCGCCCACCGGCGCATTGCCGAGCGTTGCGGCGGTGAGGCGCTTTGCCACCTCCTCGAAGGCTTCCTCGGTGCCAAGGCCATCCAGGAAGCGCGAATTGATCATCACGCCGTCGCCGACATAGGCTTCCTCGGCAATGGCGAAAGTGGCGGCATCCGCTTCCTTCGGCATGACGACGGGTACGACCGGCAGGTCGTATTTACGGGCGAAGTCGAGGTCGCGCTGGTCGCCGGAGGGGCAGCCGAAGATGGCGCCCGTGCCGTAGTCCATCAGCACGAAGTTCGCGATATAGACCGGCAGCTCCCAGGCGGGATCGAAGGGATGGCGGACGCGGATACCCGTGTCCATGCCCTTCTTCTCGGCGGTCTCGAGCGCGGCGAGCGAGGTGCCGGCGCGGCGGCATTCCTCGCAGAAGGCCATGATCTCGGGATTCTTCGCCGAGACTTCCCTCGCCAGCGGATGATCGGCGGAGATCGCCAGGAACGAGGCGCCGAACAGCGTGTCGGGGCGGGTCGTATAGACGGTGACGTCCTTTTCGGTCGTCAGGCCGGCGGCGTCGGCGACTTCCCAGCGCACCAGCATGCCTTCCGAGCGGCCGATCCAGTTCTTCTGCATCAGCCGGACCTTTTCCGGCCACTGGTCGAGCGTTTCCAGCGAATCGAGCAGGTCCTGGCTGAAATCGGTGATCCGGAAGAACCACTGCGTCAGCTCGCGCTGCTCGACGAGCGCGCCCGAGCGCCAGCCGCGGCCATCGATGACCTGCTCATTGGCGAGAACCGTGTGGTCGACCGGGTCCCAGTTCACCTTGGACTGCTTGCGGTAGACGAGGCCCTTTTCCAGGAAATCGAGGAAGAGGTGCTGCTGGCGATGATAGTATTCGACGTCGCAGGTGGCGAATTCGCGCGACCAGTCGAGCGACAGGCCCATGGACTTGAGCTGCTTGCGCATCGTCGCGATGTTTTCGTAGGTCCAGCCCTTCGGGTGGACCTTGTTCTGCATGGCGGCGTTCTCGGCGGGCATGCCGAAAGCGTCCCAGCCCATCGGGTGCAGCACGTTGTAGCCGCGCGCGCGCTTGTAGCGGGCGACCACGTCGCCCATGGCGTAGTTGCGCACATGGCCCATATGGATGCGGCCCGAGGGATAGGGGAACATCTCGAGGACGTAGTACTTCTCGCGCGGGTCGTCGTTCTTGGTGAGGAAGACGTTCTCGTCGTTCCATTTTGCCTGCCAGCGGGGCTCGGCATCGCGCGGATTGTAACGTTCGGTGGCCATGTCTTTGATGTTTCCGGGAGTCTTTTGGAGGTCTTGGCGGGCGATCCGCCCATGCGAATATGGTGCCGAGACCTTCATCATGAAACCGCCGGAGCGTCAAGTTTTCCGGGCCGCGCTTGGCAAGCGGCGCCGATTTCGCTAGGTCCGGGGCGTCATAGCCGATGGAGAGTGACCATGGACCTTCAGGATCGTCTCGAAGATGTTCGCAGCCGGATGGGCAAGGCCGCAAGCGAAGCGGGCCGCAAGCCGGAAGCGGTGACGCTGGTGGCCGTGTCGAAGACCTTCGATGCCGAGGCCATCCGCCCGGCCATCGCGGCGGGTCAGCGCGTCTTCGGCGAGAACCGCGTGCAGGAAGCGCAGGGCAAGTGGCCGGAACTTCGCGCCGAGACCGCCGGCATCGAGCTGCACCTGATCGGCCCGCTGCAATCCAACAAGACGGCGGAGGCCGTGGCGCTTTTTGACGTCATCGAGACGGTCGACCGGGAGAAGATCGCCCGCGCGATCGCCGAGGAGATGAAGCGGCAGGGCCGGGCGCTGCGGCTCTATGTCCAGGTCAATACGGGGCTCGAACCGCAGAAGGCCGGCATCGCGCCGGACGATACGGTCGCTTTCGTCGCCTTCTGCCGCGAGGAGCTCGGCCTCACCGTCGAGGGCCTGATGTGCATTCCGCCGGCCGACGAGAATCCGGGTCCGCATTTCGCCCTGCTCGCCAAGCTGGCCGGCCGGTGCAATCTCGACAAGCTTTCCATGGGCATGTCCGGCGACTACGAGGTCGCCATCGGTTTCGGTGCGACCAGCGTGCGTGTCGGCTCGGCGATTTTTGGCACGCGCTGATCCTTCCTTTTGACGAAGGGCAAGGCCGGGGCTTGCCGTCTCAGGCTTTCGTCTGGCTTTGCGGAAAGGCCGCCCTCTCCTATTCTTCCCTTCGGAGGAACCGGCCGCCCGGCGGCCGGCAAGGAGGATGCGATGCAGAAGACCTATGCCGAGATCTATCGTGCCTGGCAGGCCGATCCCGAGGCTCACTGGGCCGCGCTCGCCCGGGCCATCGACTGGTTCACCGAGCCGACGGAAATCTTCGATGCCGCGCAAGGCGTCTACGGCCACTGGTTTCCCGATGCGGTGGGCAATACCTGTCACAATTGCGTGGACCGGCATGTGGCCGCCGGGCGCGGCGACCAGCCGGCGCTGATCTATGACAGCCCCGTCACCGGCCGGAAGGCGCGCTACAGCTATGGCGAGCTGCTCACCCATGTGAATGCCATGGCGGCGGTGCTCGCCGATCAGGGCATCGTCAAGGGCGACCGCGTCATTCTCTATATGCCGATGATCCCCGAGGCGATTTTCGCCATGCTCGCCTGCGCGCGCATCGGGGCGATCCATTCGGTGGTTTTCGGCGGCTTCGCGGCGAGCGAGCTGGCCGCGCGCATCGACGATTGCGCGGCGAAGCTGATCGTTTCGGCAAGCTGCGGCATCGAGCCGAACCGGGTGGTCGCCTACAAGCCTCTGCTCGATGCCGCCATCGACCTTGCCCGGCACAAGCCGGAGCGCTGCCTCGTGCTGCAGCGGCCGGAACTGGCGGCCGAACTGAGGGACGGCCGGGATGTGGACCTCGGCCCGGCGCTGGCGGCGGCCGAGGGGCGAGCGGTGCCCTGCGCTCCGCTCAAGGCGACCGATCCGCTCTATATCCTCTATACGTCCGGCACGACCGGCCAGCCGAAGGGTGTCATCCGTGACAATGGCGGCCACATGGTCGCCCTCGCCTGGTCGATGCGCGCGCTCTACGGGATCGAGCCCGGCGAGGTCTACTGGGCGGCGTCCGATATCGGCTGGGTCGTCGGGCATTCCTACATCGTCTATGCGCCGCTTCTCAACGGCAGCACGACGGTGCTCTACGAGGGCAAGCCGGTCGGCACGCCGGATGCCGGCGCCTTCTGGCGTGTCGTCGAGGACTATCGGGTATCGGTGCTTTTCACCGCGCCGACCGCCTTCCGGGCGATCCGCAAGGAAGACCCGGACGGCGCGCTCGTGAAGCGCCATGATCTCTCCAGCCTGCGGGCGCTGTTCCTTGCCGGCGAGCGGGCCGATCCGGATACGGTGCAATGGGCTGAAAAGGTGCTGGGCGTTCCGGTCATCGATCACTGGTGGCAGACGGAAACGGGCTGGGCCATCGTCGGCAATCCGCTCGGCCTCGGCCGGCTGCCCGTGAAGCACGGCTCGCCCACCGTGCCCATGCCGGGCTATGAACTGCATGTGCTGGACGATGCCGGCCATCCGGTGCCGCCCGGCACGCTCGGCAATATCGCCATCAGGCTTCCCCTCCCCCCGGGTTGCCTGCCGACCTTCTGGAAGGCCGACGAGCGGTTTCGCGCGGCCTGCCTTTCGGAATTCCCCGGCTACTACAAGACGGCGGATGCCGGCTATGTCGACGACGACGGCTATGTCTTCGTGATGGCGCGCACGGACGACATCATCAATGTTGCCGGCCATCGCCTGTCGACGGGGGCGATGGAGGAGGTCTGCGCCAGCCATCCGGACGTCGCCGAGTGCGCCGTCATCGGCGTCGCGGATGCGGTGAAGGGCCAGGTGCCGGCGGGTTTCCTCGTCCTGAAGAGCGGTGTTTCACGTGAATCATCGCTGGTCGAAGCGGAGGTCATGCGCCTCGTGCGCGAACGCATCGGGCCGGTCGCGGCCTTCAAGACGGCGATCTGCGTGAAACGCCTGCCGAAGACGCGCTCGGGCAAGATCCTGCGCGGCACCATGCAGAAGATCGCCGACGGCGAGGAATGGAAGATGCCGGCGACGATCGACGATCCGGCCATCCTCGACGAGATAGCGGCAGCACTGACGGGCCGAAGCCCGAACCCGGCCTGATCGTTCTATCGAGGCAACAAAAAACCCGGCTGCAAAGCAGCCGGGTTCCGATAATCCCAAGGCGGGTCTTGCTCAGAAGTTGTCGTCTTCGTCCTCGTCCGGCGTGGACGACTTCAGCGACTTGAGCTTGGCGAAGACGGCATCGGCGTCGATTTCCTTCTCCTCTTCGCGGTCGGTGCTGTAGGGCAGCTTTTCGGTTTCCTGCGCCGATTCCAGCGTCGCGCCGAGTTCGGCGGCGGTCGGCAGCGGGCGGCCCTTGGAGGCGCGCTCGACTTCGAGGTCGAGGTCGATCTGCGAGCAGAGGCCGAGCGTCACCGGGTCCATCGGTGCCAGGTTCGCGGAGTTCCAGTGGGTGCGTTCGCGGATCTGCTCGATCGTCGACTTGGTGGTGCCGACGAGACGCGAGATCTGCGCATCCTTCAGTTCGGGATGGTTGCGCACGAGCCAGAGAATGGCGTTCGGGCGGTCCTGGCGCTTGGAGACCGGCGTGTAGCGCGGGCCCTTGCGCTTGGATTCCGGCACGCGGACCTTCGGTTCGGAAAGCTTCAGCTTGTGGTTCGGATTGGCTTCCGCGCGGGCGATCTCCTCGCGGGAGAGCTGGCCGGTCGAGATCGGGTCGAGACCCTTGATGCCCTGGGCCGATTCGCCGTCGGCGATGGCCTTCACTTCGAGCGGATGCAGTTTGCAGAATGTGGCGATCTGGTCGAACGACAGCGCTGTGTTGTCGACCAGCCAGACCGCGGTCGCCTTCGGCATGAGCAGCTGTTGAGCCATGGATATAGTCCTTCTGTCCGTCCGCGCCGGTGTCGCGGGCCGTGGGGTGTAACCACTATTTTCCGGGAATTCGGCCCTCTATAACGCCACTGTCGCAGAAATGCAATTCTTCAAGCGCAAATGACCTTTTGTCTAATTGCCCGAAGGCGTTGACCTGTTATGTATGCTCAAGGAGTGGCGGGGGCTGGAGGAGACTGGTTTCCCGCGCATCGCAGTCTAGGGAGGAATCCATGTCCGAAAAGACCTACCCGGTCCTGAAATCCGCAAAAAGCCGCGCGCTGATCGACAACGAAACCTATCAGAAATGGTATCGCGAGAGCGTCGATAACCCGGAGCGCTTCTGGGACAAGCACGGCATGCGCATCGACTGGTTCAAGCCCTATACAAAGGTGAAGAACACGTCCTTCACCGGCAAGGTGCCGATCAAGTGGTTCGAGGACGGCATCACCAACGTCTCCTACAACTGCATCGACCGGCATCTCAAGGCGCATGGCGACGACGTCGCCATCATCTGGGAAGGCGACAACCCGTATATCGACAAGAAGATCACCTATAACGAGCTCTACGAGCACGTTTGCCGCATGGCGAACGTGATGAAGAAGCACGGCGTGAAGAAGGGTGACCGCGTCACCATCTACATGCCGATGATTCCGGAAGCGGCCTATGCCATGCTCGCCTGCGCGCGCATCGGTGCCGTCCATTCCGTCGTCTTCGGCGGCTTCTCGCCGGATGCTCTGGCCGGCCGTATCGTCGACTGCGAATCGACCTTCGTCGTCACCTGCGACGAGGGCGTGCGCGGCGGCAAGCCGATCCCGCTCAAGGAAAACACCGACACGGCCATCGACATCGCGGCCAAGCAGCATGTCATCGTCAACAAGGTGCTCGTCGTGCGCCGCACCGGCGGCAAGACGGGCTGGGCGCCGGGCCGCGACCTCTGGTACCATCAGGAAGTGCTGACCGTGCCGCGCGATTGTCCGCCGGCCAGGATGAAGGCGGAAGATCCGCTCTTCATCCTCTACACATCCGGCTCCACCGGTAAGCCGAAGGGTGTCCTGCACACCACGGCCGGCTATCTCGTCTATGCCTCGATGACGCACAAATACGTCTTCGACTATCAGGATGGCGATGTCTATTGGTGCACGGCGGATGTCGGCTGGGTGACGGGCCATTCCTACATCGTCTACGGGCCGCTCGCCAACCGCGCGACCACGCTGATGTTCGAAGGCGTGCCGAACTTCCCCGATGCCGGCCGCTTCTGGGAAGTGATCGACAAGCACAAGGTCAATATCTTCTATACCGCCCCGACGGCGATCCGTGCGCTGATGGGCGCCGGCGACGACTTCGTGAAGCGCTCCGAGCGCTCCTCGCTTCGCCTGCTCGGCTCGGTCGGCGAGCCGATCAACCCCGAAGCCTGGGAGTGGTATTACCACGTGGTCGGCGAGGATCGTTGCCCGATCGTCGACACCTGGTGGCAGACGGAGACCGGCGGCATCCTGATCACCCCGCTGCCGGGTGCGACGGACCTCAAGCCGGGTTCGGCGACGCGGCCCTTCTTCGGCATCAAGCCCGAGCTCGTCGATAACGAGGGCAATGTGCTGGAGGGCGCTGCCGACGGCAATCTCTGCATCACCGACAGCTGGCCGGGCCAGATGCGCACGGTCTATGGCGACCACAAGCGCTTCATCGAGACCTACTTCTCCAGCTACAAGGGCAAGTATTTCACCGGCGATGGTTGCCGCCGCGACGAGGACGGCTATTACTGGATCACCGGCCGCGTCGACGACGTGCTCAATATTTCCGGCCACCGCCTCGGCACGGCGGAAATCGAATCGGCCCTCGTCTCCCACCATCTGGTTTCGGAAGCGGCGGTCG
The DNA here is from genome assembly GCF_033705735.1 of Shinella zoogloeoides. NCBI lineage: Bacteria > Pseudomonadati > Pseudomonadota > Alphaproteobacteria > Hyphomicrobiales > Rhizobiaceae > Shinella > Shinella zoogloeoides. The sequence continues at coordinate 3,208,782 of NZ_CP131130.1, read as the reverse complement.
TCGGCTATCCGCACAATCTCAAGGGACAGGGCATCTATTGCTACGTCTCGCTGATGGCTGGCGAAGAAGGCACCGACGCGCTGCGTCAGGATCTCGTCAAGCATGTGCGCAAGGAGATCGGCCCCATCGCGACGCCGGACAAGATCCAGTTCGCGCCCGGCCTGCCGAAAACCCGCTCCGGCAAGATCATGCGCCGCATCCTGCGCAAGATCGCCGAGGACGATTTTGGCGCGCTTGGGGATACGTCGACGCTGGCCGATCCGGCGGTCGTGGACGACCTGATCGCCAACCGGCAGAACAAGGCCGCTGGCTGATCCAGGCTGCATTGTAAAGCGAAACGGCGGCCGATGGCCGCCGTTTTCGTTTGAGGGTTGTTGCAGGAAACCCCGCTTCCGTCATCCTCGGGCTCGACCCGAGGGATCGACGTTCTTGCCGTCTCGATGGATGGCCGGGTTCAAGCACGACCATGTCGATCAGGAGAAATCCACTCGTTCATGAGCCGGATTCCCGCCCTTAGAAATCGATCGCGCGGCCCTTGATCTCCCAGTCGCCGAAGCGCGCGGGGTCCTCGCCGCCCCGTCCGCCGATCTCTGGCGCGCGCTCGACCGGCAGGGCAGCCTTGCGCCGTTCCTCCGCTTCCTGGAGGGCGCGGAGGGCCGCGGGAGGAAGCACCTTCCGGCCGTCGGTGTGATTGTCGTTGTCGTTCTGCATGAAACGCGGCATCCTTCCCGGATATTGAAGAATTCCCTTTGGCTTACCATCATATAGGAGCGTGCCTGCGCTGTGGAAAGCGCTGATTCACGTGAAACATGCCCTTGACAGGAAGGGCCTCGAACGCGGGCGCCAGCCCGAAGGGAGCCGGAAACGCATGAACCTCGTTCGCACAGCCATGCTGCTCGCCGTGATGACGGCGCTTTTCATGGGCGTGGGCCTGCTGATCGGCGGCAAGAGCGGCATGATGATCGCGCTCGTCGTCGCGATCGCCATGAACTTCTTCTCCTACTGGAATTCCGACCGGATGGTGCTGTCCATGTATGGCGCCAAGGAGGTCGACGAGCGCTCGGCGCCGGAATATTACGGCATCGTGCGGGATCTCGCCAAACGCGCCGGCCTTCCCATGCCGCGCGTCTTCGTCATCAACAGCGACCAGCCGAATGCCTTTGCCACCGGGCGCAACCCGCAGAACGCCGCCGTCGCCGCGTCGACCGGTCTTCTCCATGCACTGAGCTACGAGGAGGTGGCGGGCGTGATGGCGCATGAGCTCGCCCATGTGCAGAACCGCGACACGCTGACCATGACGCTGACGGCGACGATTGCCGGCGCGATCTCCATGCTGGCCAACTTCGCCATGTTCTTCGGCGGCGGGCACAATCGCGAGAACAACAATCCGCTCGGCTTCATCGGCGTGCTGATCGCCATGATCGTCGCGCCCTTCGCCGCCATGCTGGTGCAGATGGCGATCAGCCGCACGCGCGAATATTCCGCCGACAGGCGCGGCGCGGAGATCTGCGGCAACCCGCTCTGGCTGGCCTCGGCGCTGAAGAAGATCGCGATTGCCGCCGGCCGCATTCCCAACGAAGCGGCCGAGCACAATCCGGCGACCGCGCATATGTTCATCATCAATCCGCTCTCGGGCGAGCGCATGGACAGCCTGTTTTCGACCCATCCCGACACCGAGAACCGCATCGCGGCGCTTCAGGAAATGGCTCGCGGCATGCAGGCGCGCTCGACGGAACCGGTCCGGGCTGATAATCCCGTACGCAAATCGCGCTCCGTACCGACGACTGGCTGGGGACGCGGTGGTTCCGAACCGCCCAAAGGTCCCTGGTCTTGAACGACGATAGACGAAAAAACAAAGCTCATCCGAAACGACATGGCGGCAAGGGCCGGACACCGGCCGATGCTGCCGCGGCCGCCCCGGAAAAGCCGGGCCTGCGCGCCCGGCAGGCCGCGGCCAAGATCCTTGCCGCCGTCATCGATCGCCGCACGCCGCTCGACGGCATGCTCGATCTGGAGAACGGCAATATCGCCTATCGCCAGCTCGGCGATGCCGACCGGGCGCTGGTGCGCGCCATCCTCAACACGGCGCTGCGCCACCTTCCCCGCATCGAGGCGATCCTCGACACGCTGGTCGGCACACCCCTGCCGGAAGGCGCGCGGGCGCTGCACCATGTCCTGACGGTCGCCGCCGCGCAGATCCTCTATCTCGACGTGCCGGATCATTCCGCGGTCGACCTTGCCGTCGAGCAGGCGCAGCTCGATCCGCGCAACCGCCGCTTCGCCAGCCTCACCAATGCGGTGCTGCGCCGGCTTTCCCGCGAAAAGGCCTCGCATCTGACGGCCACCCGCGCGGTTTCCGTCATTCCCGCCTGGTTCCACGAGCGGCTTATCGCCGTCTACGGCAAGGAGCACGCGGCGCGCATCGGCGAAGCGCTGCTGGAGCCTTCTGCCATAGACCTGACGGTGAAATCCGATCCGGAAGGCTGGGCGGCGAAGCTCGGCGGCCGCGTGCTGCCGACCGGTTCCGTGCGCCTTCCTGCCGCGTCCGGCGCAATCCCGGCCCTTGAAGGCTTCGAGGCAGGGCAATGGTGGGTGCAGGATGCGGCGGCGAGCCTGCCTGCGAAACTTTTCCGTGATCTTGCCGGCAAGCGCGTCGCCGATCTGTGCGCCGCGCCGGGTGGCAAGACGGCACAGCTTGCGCTTGCCGGGGCCAAGGTGACGGCGCTCGACCAATCGGGCAACCGCCTGAAGCGGCTCATCGGCAATCTCGAACGGCTCGACCTGTCGGTCGAGGCCGTCGAGGCCAACATGGCGGACTACCGGCCCGAAGACCTTTTCGACGCCGTCCTGCTCGATGCGCCCTGCTCCTCCACCGGCACGATCCGCCGTCATCCGGACGTTCTCTGGACCAAGGGACCGGAGGATATCGACAAGCTCGCCCGCCTGCAGGAACGCCTGCTGCGCCACGCGCTGACGCTGATCAAGCCCGGCGGTGAACTGGTTTTTTCCAATTGCTCGCTCGATCCGTGCGAGGGCGAGGACATGGTGGCGCGCGTGCTGGCCGACAATCCCGACTGGCGGATCGAACCCGTCGAGCCCGCCGACTGGCCGGGCCTCGAATCCGCGGTTTCGCCGCGCGGCGAGTTCCGCACCACGCCGGCTATGCTGCCGGCGACCGATAGCCATGCCGGCGGGGTGGATGGCTTTTACGCCGTCCTCCTGCGCAGGAACAATTGAGGCCCGTCATCGTCATCAACAGTCCATCAGCGGTCGATGAATTGACGCCGCTCTCCTCCTCGGCCTACCTATAGGTGAGGAGGCATTCGTTAACCATGCAGCTTTCCGACCGGCAGCGGCTTTCCTATCTGTATATGCGTGAGGGTTGGCGCCGCTTCTCGCGGAGGCTCGCGCTTGGCCGGATCAGCGCCATGCGGTTTTCCGGCAGCGCGCCGGACCGGCTGATCGTCGCGCCGACGGATCTCCATCCGGCCGATTCCTTTGCCGGCGAAGAAATCACCGCCGGGCGCTTCCCGCTCGCCGGCCGCGTTCTCGAATGCGACGGCGAATCGCCCTTCGCGCTGGAGCTTCCATCCGAGGAATTCGCCAATCGGCTGCATTCCTTCGGCTGGCTCCGGCATATGCGGCTGGTCGATCCGGAAAAGGCGGCGCTGACGACGCGCTTCATCGTCGGCGACTGGCTGCAGAGCCATGGGCGGGTCATCGGCGGGCTCGCCTGGCGGCCCGATGTGACGGCGCAGCGCATCATCGCCTGGCTTTCCCACTCTCCCGTGGTGCTGAAGGATGCCGATTATCCCTTCTATCGCCGCTTCCTGAAGAGCCTCGCGTTCCAGGTGCGCTACCTGCGCCATGTCGCCGATACGACGCGGGACGGCGAGCCGCGGCTGCGCGTGCGGATCGCGCTCGCCATGGCCTCCATCGCCATGCCGACCTCCGCGTCCAAGATGCGCAAGGCCGCCCGAAACCTCGACGAGGAACTGGACCGGCAGATATTGCCGGACGGCGGGCATTGCTCGCGCAATCCGCGGGCGGCGCTCGACCTGCTGCTCGACCTGCTGCCGCTGCGCCAGACCTATGTCAATCTCGGTCACGACATGCCCTCGCAGCTCATTCCCTGCATCGACCGCATCTTTCCGGCCCTGCGCTTCTTCCGCCACCAGGGCGGCGAACTCGCCCTCTTCAACGGAGCGACCTATACGCTGGCGAACGAGCTGATGTCGGTGCTGCGCTACGACGAGACCGGTGGCGCGCCCTTCAAGGCCCTCCCCTCGATCAACTACGATCGGCTGGCGGTGAAGGAGACGGTGGTGCTGATGGATACCGGCGTTCCGAAATCCGTCGATCTTTCCGCGACGGCGGCGGCCGGCACGCTTTCCATCGAGATGTCGTCCGGCAGGAACCGCTTCATCGTCAATTCCGGGCGGCCGCGCTTTGCCGGCGATGCCATGCGGCAGATGGCGCGGATGACGGCCGCCCATTCCGTGGCGACGCTGAACGACACCTCCTCCTCGCGCATCTCCTCCTCCCGCTTCCTGGGGCCGATCATCATCGGCGGCGTGGGCAAGGTGGAGGTGTCGCGCAGCGAGCGGGAGTCGGGCGCCGACGGCATCACGGCGAGCCATGACGGCTATCTCAAGCGTTTCGGCCTTCTCTACGAGCGCGACATCTTCGTCGCCGCCTCCGGCAACGAGATCCGCGGGCGCGAGCGCTTCTTCAAGGCGGGCCATCCCGGCGTGCCGGTCGAGCGGGGCGTGGCGGTCGTGCGCTTCCATATCCATCCGTCCATCCAGCTCTACAATGCCTCGGAAAACGAGACGCGGCTCGTGGCGCCGGACGGCGAGGCCTGGGCGCTGACCTGCCTCGACGTCGCGGTGGAGGAAGAGGACGACGTCTTCTTCGCCGATCCTTCCGGCGTGCGTGCGTCCCGCCAGCTCACCCTCACCATGCCGCTTGCCGAGGTGCCCGAGGTTCAGTGGTCGCTCGTCCGCCGGCGATAGCGCCGGCCTCGAAAGCTGCGGCATCGGCGGTTTTCCGCCCTTTCGCGGTTTTCTCGGGACGGCGCCTGTGTTAACGGGGCGCATGACCATCCGGCCCTCCTCCCGGGCCGTCAGAACGGAGCGTCCCATGGCCGTCATTTCCAAGAAAATCCCCGCCCCTGATCGCGTCGCCGTCCGCACGGCTCTGCTGTCCGTGTCCGACAAGACCGGCATCGTGGAGCTCGCCCGGGCGCTTGCCGGAAAGGGCGTGCGGCTGCTTTCGACCGGTGGCACGCACAAGGCGCTGTCCGATGCCGGCCTTGCGGTGACGGATGTCTCGGAGGTCACCGGCTTTCCGGAAATCATGGACGGCCGCGTCAAGACGCTGCATCCTTCGGTGCATGGCGGCCTGCTCGCCATTCGCGACGATGCGGAGCATGTCGAGGCGATGAAGGCGCATGGCATCGGCGCGATCGACCTTGCCGTCATCAATCTCTATCCGTTCGAGGACGTGCGCGCCAAGGGCGGCGACTATCCGACCACGGTCGAGAACATCGATATCGGTGGCCCGGCGATGATCCGCGCCTCGGCCAAGAACCACGCCTATGTGACCATCGTCACGGACCCTGCCGACTACTCCGCCCTGCTCGAAGAGCTTGCCGACGGTTCGACCACCTATGCCTTCCGCCAGAAGATGGCCGCCAAGGCCTATGCCCGCACGGCCGCCTATGATGCGGCGATTTCCAACTGGTTCGCCGAGGCGCTCGACATCTCCATGCCGCGCCACCGCGTCCTCGGCGGCGTGCTGAAGGAAGAGATGCGCTACGGCGAGAACCCGCACCAGAAGGCGGGCTTCTACGTCACCGGCGAGAACCGCCCCGGCGTCGCGACGGCGACGCTGCTACAGGGCAAGCAGCTTTCCTATAACAATATCAACGACACGGACGCCGCCTTCGAGCTGGTCGCCGAGTTCCTGCCGGAGAACGGCCCGGCCTGCGCGATCATCAAGCATGCCAATCCCTGCGGCGTCGCCACCGGCAGGACGCTGAAGGAGGCCTATGCGCGGGCGCTCGCCTGCGACCCGGTCTCGGCCTTCGGCGGCATCATCGCGCTCAATTCGACGCTCGACAGCGAGACGGCGGAGGAGATCGTCAAGCTCTTCACCGAGGTCATCATCGCGCCCGACGCGGATGAGAAGGCGCGCGCCATCATCGCCGGCAAGCCGAACCTGCGCCTCCTGGTGACGGGCGCCCTGCCCGATCCGCGCGTTCCGGGTCTTTCCGCCAAGACCGTTTCGGGGGGCCTCCTCGTCCAGAGCCGCGACAACGGCATGGTCGAGGACCTCGAGCTGAAGGTCGTCACCAGGCGTGCGCCGACCGCGCAGGAGCTGGAAGACATGAAGTTCGCCTTCAAGGTCGCCAAGCATGTGAAGTCGAATGCCGTGGTCTATGCCAAGGACGGCCAGACGGCGGGCATCGGCGCCGGCCAGATGAGCCGCGTCGATTCCGCCCGCATCGCCGGCCTCAAGGCCGAGGAGGCCGCGAAGGCCATGGGTCTTGCCGAGCCGCTGACGCGTGGTTCTGCGGTCGCCTCCGAGGCGTTCCTTCCCTTCGCCGACGGCCTGCTCTCGGCCATTGCCGCCGGCGCGACGGCGGTGATCCAGCCGGGCGGCTCGATGCGCGATGCGGAGGTCATCGCGGCTGCCGATGAGGCCGGCGTTGCGATGGTCTTCACCGGCATGCGGCATTTCCGGCACTGAGCCGGATTCCCAAAAGGGTCCAAGCAGATCGACGCCCCGTTCGCGGGGCGTCTTGCGTTTCAGGCCTCGACCTTCGCGGCCGGATAGGGCGTGCGCAGGAGGAGAAGGAAGCCGGCGACGAGGAAGGCGATGAGCGCCATCATGCCGAGGCGCGCCGAGCCCGTGGCGGTGGTGAGGATTCCCACCGAGAGCGGCGCGAGGAAGGACGTCGCGCGGCCGGAAAGGGCATAGAGGCCGAAATAGCGGCCGGCCTCGTCCGGATGGATGCTTTGGGCGAGATAGGAGCGGGCGGAGGCCTGCACGGGGCCGAAGGCCAAGCCGACGAGCAGGCCGTAGAGGATATAGGCCTTTTCCGCCGCGGTGCCGAAGAGGCCGCCGCTGTCGGCCGTCGGCAGCGGGATAAGGCCGAAGAGCGTGAAGCCGGGGCCGGTGGAGACGATGCCGATGGTCGCGACGGTGAGGCAGAGGAGGCTCATCACGACGACGGCCTTGGAGCCGAGGCGCCTGTCGAGCCGGCTGGCATAGAGGCAGCCGCCGATCGCCACGACATTGAGGATGATGCCGTAGATGCCGAGCTCGAAGGTCTGCCAGGCGAACATGCCGGCGGCGAAGGTGCCGCCGAGCGCGAGCAGGCCGTTGACGCCATCCTGGTAGATCATGCGGGCGATAAGGAAGCGCAGGATGCCGGGCTTCTTCCTGAGATCACGCAGCGCGGTGGAAAGATCGGCAAAGCCGGTGCGGACGGCCGCGGCGATCGGCAGGCTCCGGCTCTGGTCCGGGGTGAAGAAGAACATCGGCAGGATGAAGACGAAGTACCACAGCGCCGAGATCGGTCCGGTGATGCGCGCATCCTCGCCCGCCGCCGGGTCGAGGCCGAAGAGCGGCGCGATGCCGATGGCGGTTTTCCCGGTCTCGGGATTAGCGGCGAGCAGCGCCACGACGGCGATCAGCACGATCATGCCGCCGAGATAGCCGAGGCCCCAGGCGATGTTGGAGATGCGGCCGGTGTTTTCCGGGCGCACGAGCCGCGGCATCATGGAATCGTTGAAGACGATGGAGAATTCCGCCGCGACGGTGGCGAGCACGATCATCGCCATGGCGAAGGCGAGGCTGCTGCCGGGCACGGCCAGCCAGAGGGCGGAAAGCGACAGGATCTTCACCACCGCGAAGGCGGCGATCCACGGCTTTCGCGCGCCCGAGGCATCGGCGACGGAGCCCATGACGGGCGCGAGCAGCGCGATGGCGATGCCGGCGACGGTGAGCGTGTAGCTCCAGGCCGCCTGCCCTGCGACGGGGTCCGCGGTCAGGCGCGAGACGAGATAGGGGCCGAAGATAAAGGTGGTGATGACCGTGAAAAAAGGTTGGGCGGCCCAGTCGAACAGCATCCAGCCCGCAATGCCGAGGCGGCTTGCGCGCGGCTCCCGGCTTTCCGTTGCGATCGCCATCGCCCCTCCTCGGTTGCGGGGGCGACGACCGCGCCCGTCCTCAAGCCGGCTAACGGAGAATTGGCCCCGTCAGCCGGCAGGGGACTGTCTCATTTCGCCCTTTCCTGTGCAAGGTCGCTCAGGATGCCCGCGGCGACGCTGACCTTGGCGAGCGTGGCCTCGCCCGTCTCCGTCAGCGCCGAGAGGTTCGCCGTCACGCGGGAAAGACGCTCCTTCTCGGCGTTCTGCCAGGCGGCGAGCGGCGCCTTGTCGCCCTTGTGGCGGGCGAGCACGGCGGTCGAAAGATCGCGGCGGGCATTGGCGATGTCGGTGAGGCTGCGCTGGAGGGCGAGGGCCTCGTAGAGATCGCCGGTCGGAATGCGGCCGGCCGCGGAAAGCAGGCGGCCGATATTCAGCGCGGAGCTGATGCCGGCGAAGGTCTGTGCCGTCTTGCCGAGGGTATCGCCGGTGGCGCCCGCGATCAGCATGACCTCCGGCACGAAGGTCAGCATGGAGAGCGTTGCGATCTCTTCCGCCAGCTCCTCCGGCACGCCTTCGTCCTCGTAGGCATGAGCCTTGCGGCGGGCCTCGTCGGCTGCCGCTTCCGAGACGAGCGTCGCGAGGTTCGGCCGAAGCTGCTTCAGGGCCTGCTTCAGCTTGTGCACCGCCTGGTCCAGCGGACCGGAGACGGCGCCGGTGGTCAGCAGCAGGCCCGTGACGGAGGCGTAGATGCGGCCGATCTCCTCGTAGAGGTCGTTCTGGACGGAGCCGGAGACCACATTGTCCAGCGCATCGACGCCGGCATAGAGCGCCGGAAGGCCGTAGCCGTCGCGGGCGATGACCGCGGCCTTCACCGCATCGGCCGGGCCGAAGCCGGTGCCGTCGGTGAGGCCGTTGATGAAGGCCGGGCCGCCGCGGTTGATCACCTCGTTGGCGAGAATCGTCGCGATGATCTCGCGGCGCAGGCGATGCGAGCGGATATCGTCCGCATAGGCCTTCTGCATCTTCGCCGGGAAGTAGCCCGTCAGCGTCGGCTCGAAATAGGGCTCGTCCGGCAGGCTGGTGTGGATCAGCTCGTCGAACAGCACCAGCTTGGCATAGGAGAGCAGCACGCCGATCTCCGGCCGCGTCAGCGGCTTGCCGGCCTGGTAGCGCTCGGCGACGGTGCGGTCGTCGGGCAGCGTCTCGACCTTGCGGTTGAGCTGGCCGGCGGCTTCCAGGCGATCCATCAGGCGGGTCAGCGGCGCGCGGTTGGCAAGGCCCTGCCGCTCCGTCAGCGAGATCGCCAGCGATTGCAGGTAGTTGTTGCGCAGCACGAGATGGGCCACCTCGTCCGTCATCGAGGCGAGCAGCACGTTGCGCTTGGCGCGCGGCAGCCGCTCGTCGCGCATGGCCGAGGCGAGCGCGATCTTGATGTTCACCTCGACGTCCGACGAGTTCACGCCGGCCGAGTTGTCGATGGCGTCGGAATTGTTGCGTCCGCCCTTGAGGCCGAAGGCGATGCGGCCGCGCTGGGTGACGCCGAGATTCGCGCCCTCGCCGATCACCTTGGCGCGCACGTCCTCGCCGACGATGCGGATCGGGTCGTTGGCGCGGTCGCCAACCTCCGCGTCCGTCTCGTTCTGGCCGCGGATATAGGTGCCGATGCCGCCGAACCACAGGAGATCGACGGGGGCCTTCAGGATCGCCGTCATGATCTCAAAGGGCGTCGCCTTGGCCTTGTCGAGGCCGATCACGGCCTGGGCTTCCGGCGTCAGCGTCACGGATTTCTCCGTGCGCGGAATGATCATCGCGCCCTTGGAGAGCACCGAGCGGTCATAGTCCTGCCAGCTCGAGCGCGGCAGGTTGAACATGCGGCGGCGCTCGGCGAAGGACGTGTCGGTGTCCGGCGAAGGATCGATGAAGATGTCGCGATGGTCGAAGGCCGCGACGAGGCGGATCTTGCGCGACAGCAGCATGCCGTTGCCGAAGACGTCGCCCGACATGTCGCCGACGCCGGCGACGGTGAAGGGCGTCTTCTGGATGTCGATGTTCATCTCGCGGAAGTGGCGCTTGACGGTTTCCCAGGCGCCGCGGGCGGTGATGCCCATCTTCTTGTGGTCATAGCCCGCCGAGCCGCCCGAGGCGAAGGCGTCGTCGAGCCAGAAGCCGGCTTCCTGGGCAAGCCCGTTCGCCGTGTCGGAGAAGGTCGCCGTGCCCTTGTCGGCCGCGACGACGAAATAGGGATCGTCCCCGTCGATGCGGACCGTATCGGCCGGCGGCACGACGTCCTGGCCGACGATGTTGTCGGTGACGGAGAGCAGCGTGCGGATATAGGTCTTGTAGGCCTCGGTGCCGGCCTTGAAGACGGCATCGCGGCTGCCGCCGGCGGGAAGCTGCTTGGGATAGAAGCCGCCCTTGGCGCCGACCGGCACGATGACCGCGTTCTTCACCTGTTGCGCCTTGACGAGGCCGAGCACTTCCGTGCGGTAGTCCTGCGCGCGGTCGGACCAGCGAAGGCCGCCGCGGGCGACCTTGCCGAAGCGCAGGTGCACGCCCTCCACTTCCGCGCCGTAGACGAAGATCTCGCGGAAGGGGCGCGGTTCCGGCAGGCCGTCGAGGGCCTTCGGATCGAGCTTGATCGCCAGCGTCTTGCGCGGCCTGCCGTCAGGATCCTTTTGGAAATAGTTCGTGCGCAGCGTCGCCTCTATGGCGTTGACGTAGCGCCGCAGCATCCGGTCCTCGTCGAGGCTCGGCACGGCGGCCAGCGCCTCCTCGATCGCGGCGGCGACCTCCGCCGACTTCTTCTCGCGCTGGCGGTCCGAGAGCTTCGGATCGAGACGGGTCTCGAACAGGCGGAAGAGGTTGGCGGCAATGGCTGGATACTTGTTGAGCGTATCGGCGATATAGCCCTGCGAATAGGCGATGCCGGTCTGGCGCAGGTAGCGCGAATAGGTGCGCAGCGCCATGATCTCGCGGGCGGAAAGGCCGGCGGTGAGGATCAGGCGGTTCAGTGCGTCGTCGTCCACCTCGCCGTGCCAGGCCGCGAGGAAGGCTTCCTCCAGCATCGGGCTGAGCCTGGCGAGGTTCACTTCCTGCCCGTCACGCTGCCGCAGCTCCATGTCGTGCAGGATGACGCGGCGCTCTTCGCCGTCGAGGCCGGCGACGGTCAGGTCGTGCGTCTGCTCGCTGACCACGCTGAAGCCGAGGTTTTCGAGGAGCGGCACGCGCCTGGAGAGCGAAACCGGCTCGCCGGCATGGAAGATCTTCAGCTCGACGGAGGCGAGATCCGTGTTCCAGGCCTTGCGGTAGAAGGCGATGCGGATCGGGTTTTCCGGCGTTGCCGTGGTGATCAGGGCAAGGTCGGCATGGGCCTCGGCCGGGGTGAAGTCCTCCTGATAGCTGCGGTCCGTGACGAGCTGCAGGCCGTCGGCGCCGGAAAGCGCCTCGAAGCGATCGGTCCAGCGCGTGGCGATCTCGCGCACGGCCTGTTCGAGCTTGTTCTGCGGAATGCGCGGCGTCTTGCCGCCGGAGCGGCCGATGATGAAGTGGACGCGGGCGAGGCCGCCTTCCGGGAAGGCCGGGTAATAGGCGGAGACGCGGCCGTCATAGGCCGATTTCAGATAGTTGCCGATCTTCTCGCGGACATCCGAATCGTATTGCTCGCGCGGCACGTAGACGATGACCGAGACGAAGCGGTCGAAACGGTCGATGCGCGGCAGGACGCGGATGCGCGGCCGGTCGGAAAGCTCGTTGATCTGCTCGCAGAAGGTGGCGAGCAGGCCGGGATCGATCTGGAAGAGATCGTCGCGCGGATAGGATTCCAGCGTGTTGATCAGCATCTTGCCGGAATGGCTCTTCGGGTCGTAGCCGAAATGCTCGATGACCGTCTCCACCTTGGAGCGCAGCAGCGGGATCTGGCCGGCGGCATGCGTATAGGCGGTGGAGGTGAAGAGGCCGACGATGCGCAGCTCCCCGATGACCTTGCCCTTCTCGTCGAAGCGCTTGAGGCCGACATAGTCCATATAGGCGCGGCGGTGGACGAGCGACTTCACATTGGCCTTGGTGACGATGAGGAAATCCGGGCCTTCGAGGAATTCGAGGATTTCCGGCGTCGTCGTCACGGCGTCCTTGCCGAGGCGCAGCACGCGCACGTCGGGATCGGAAAGGATGCCGAGGCCTTCGCCGCCGCGCTCGACGGTCGCCGCCTCGCCCTTGCCGGAATAGGTGTATTCCCGCATGCCGAGGAAGGTGAAGTTGTTGCCGCGCAGCCAGTCGAGGAAGGCGAGCGCCTCGTCCTTGCCGGGCTTGGCCTTGGCATAGCGCTCCATGTCCGCCATGGCGCTGTCGAGCTTCTGCAGCATCGCCGGCCAGTCCTCGACGGCAAGGTGCACCTGCGCGAGCACGGTCTTCACACGCTCGGCGAGTGCGGCGGCCTCGCCGGGCGAGAGTTCGGGCAGGTGAATCTCGATATGGCTGACCCGCTGCCCGGGATCGCTCTCCTCGTCCGGCGAGAAGAGCTTCGGCGCCTCGCCCGGCGCGACGACCAGGATCGGGTGGACGGCAAGGTGGATGTCGCGATGCGTGCTCGTCACCTCGGCCATGACCGAATCGTAGAGGAACGGCTGGTTATGGTCGGTGACGGAGAGGACGGAGACGGGCTCGCCGGCCGGCGTGACGTCCGGCAGCGTCGTCACGGTGACGCGCGGCAAGGTGCCGTCGAAGGCCTCGATCTCGGCCATGGCATGGGCGGCGGCAACGGCCAGCATCTCGCCCGTATAGTGCTCCAGATCATCCTTGCTGGCACGTCCGAAAAGGATGTCCGGCTGGAGCGTCTTTGCGCCGAGGGCGGCGGCTGCGGCCTTTGCGGCCTCGATATGTTTTTCTCGTTTCACGTTGGTCCTGGCACCCATGGAATGCTCCCTCGAATCCGATGCCGGGACGTTAGCAGAAGAAAAAATACCTGCGATGAAATTTGTCGATTTGCGAGAAAATTCAATCGATTTTGTCCAAAACAGGTCAGTTATGCTGTCGTTTTGACGTGAAAACCGGTCTTTTTCGTCGAAAAGCAGCCTAAAACCGGCCGAAGCCGTTCAATGCAGCCATTCCGCCCAACGGGTTTTTCGGCGGCGCCGTTGACAGGCCGAAACCCCCTTGCCATCACTCGGCGAAAGGAAAGGGAGCCGGCTATGGACGAGAGCGAAAAGGGCACGGTCATCGTGATTTCGAGCCATGTGGTGCGCGGCACGGTCGGCAACCGCGCGGCGGTCTTCGCGCTCGAAACGCTCGGCCATCCGGTCTGGGCCCTGCCCACGGTCATCCTGCCCTGGCATCCCGGCCATGGCCGCGCGACGCGCGTCCCGATCTCCGCGGAGGACTTCGAGGCCATCATTTCCGATCTCATCCGCGCGCCCTGGCGCGGCGAGGTCAAGGCCGTGCTTTCCGGCTATCTCGGCAGCGCGGCGCAGGCCCGGTCCGTCGCGCGGCTCGTCGAGAGCCTGCGTGCGGACAATCCCGACCTCTTCTATATGTGCGATCCGGTCTGCGGCGACGACCGCGGGCTCTATGTCCCGGAAGAAACGGCCTTGGCGATCCGCGACAGCCTGATCCCGCTCGCCTCGGTGGCGACGCCGAACCGCTTCGAGCTTGCCTGGCTCGCCGGCACGCCGCTGGAGACGAACGGGGCGATCATCGAGGCGGCGCTTTCGCTCGGCCCGCCGCGCATGCTCGTCACCTCTGCGCTGCCGATGATGGCCGGCAGCACGGGCAATCTCTATCTTTCCGGCCGCGACGCGCTCCTTGCCGAGCACCGGCTCGTACCGAACCCGCCGAACGGAACGGGCGATCTCCTTTCGGCGATCTTCCTCTCGCGCCTGATGGAGGGCCTGCCGGACGAGCGGGCGCTGTCGATGGCGACGGCCAGCGTCTTCGAGATCGTCACGCGCACCGCCAAGCGCGGGGCGGACGAGCTGACGCTGGAGCAGGACGCTTCCAGCATCGCGACGCCCATGGCCATGGTGCATATGCGCCGCCTGATGCATCCCACCCAGATGCGCCGTCCGTAAATCGGTCCTTGCGCGGCTCCTTTCAGAGTGGTTTATGCAAAACCGGATGCGGTCTCATCCGGTAGAGATCGCCGGCACGGGAGTATTCCGACACCATGAACCGCTTTCCCGATCGTCTTCTGAACGGCTACCGCAACTTCATGTCGGGCCGCTATTCCGAGCAGTCCGCGCGCTACAGGGCGCTCGCCGAAACGGGCCAGAAGCCCAAGACGCTCGTCATCGCCTGTTGCGACTCCCGCGCCGCGCCGGAGACGATCTTCGACAGCGGGCCGGGCGAGCTCTTCGTGATACGCAACGTCGCCAATCTCGTGCCGCCCTACGAGCCCGACGGCCAGTTCCACGCGACTTCCGCCGCGCTTGAATTCGCCGTGCAGTCGCTGAAGGTCAGCGACATCCTCGTGATGGGCCACGGCCGCTGCGGCGGCATCTCGGCCGCGCTCGATCCGGATGCCGAGCCGCTTTCGCCCGGGGACTTCATCGGCAAGTGGATGGGCATGCTCAAGCCCGTCGCCGAGCAGATCCAGGGCGCGGAGAGCCTGACGCAGGGCGAACGCCAGCGCGCGCTCGAGCGCGTCTCGATCCGCAATTCGCTCGCAAATCTCCGCACCTTCCCCTGCGTGCGCATCCTCGAGGAAAAGGGGCGCATCCAGCTCCATGGCGCCTGGTTCGACATCTCGACCGGCGAACTCTGGATCATGGATGCCACGACGGGCGACTTCAAACGGCCGAGCGCATAAAAAGCCCGGCGCGGGGGTCCGCGCTAGGCTCTTTTCCGGATTTCCCAAGCGCCGGCCTACAGGCCGGTCTTCAGGTCAGTTGCCGTCGATTTCCGCGCCGATGATGGCGATCGCGCGCTGGTAGACGCTGGCGGCGTTCCAGCCCTGCAGGGCGCCGAAGTTCGGCTCGCCCGGCTGGTAGCCCGCACCGGCGCTCCAGCCGTGGCCGCGCAGGAAGTTCGCCGTCGAGGCAAGCGCGTCGGCCTTGGAGCCGACGAGGTCGATGCGGCCGTTGCCGTCGCCGTCGACGCCGTATTTCAGCACGTTCACCGGCAGGAACTGCGTCTGGCCGATTTCGCCATGCGCCGCGCCGCGCGCCGTCGTGCTCAGCGTGCCGTTCTGCACGAGCTGCAGGGCGGCATAGAGCTGGTTGGTGAAATATTCCGGGCGGCGGCAGTCATAGGCGAGCGTCGCCACGGCCGAGAGCGTGTGCTCCTTGCCGAGGAAGCCGCCGAAGCCGGTTTCCATGCCCCAGATCGCCAGCAGCGGGCCGGCCGGCACGCCGTAGCGCGCTTCGATGCGCTGGAAGAGCGCGGCATTCTGCTTCTTCAGGCCCTTGCCGCGGCGGATGATCGCCTGGCCGCCGCGCTTCTGCATGAACTGCTCGAGCGAGAGCTTGAAGCTTTTCTGGCCGCGGTCGGCGCGGATCGTTGCGCGGGCATAGTCGACATTGGAAAAGGCCTTGTCCAGCGTCGAGCGGCTGATGCCGCGGCTGGCCGCCTCGCCCTTGAATGCCTCGACCCAGGCCGGAAAACCGCCCGCATCCTTGCCGCACTGGGCGGCTTCGGCCGCCGCCGGCACTGCCGCCGTGGCGATCATTGCGGCCAGCACCTTGGCCACGCTCTTTGTCATGCCCATGAAAAACCCCGTGATCTCTCGTCAAATCCGCTGCGGGAGCATGGCATGCTCCCCGGTTCCTGTCACCGCACCCTGCTTCGGACCGTTCCGGCTCAAAGCAAAGTCCCGATTGTTCTCAAACGGAACAACCGGGACTTTTATTTAAACTTGCTTAACGGAACGTTGCCACTTTTCACCGAAATGCGGAAAGGCACCGTTCCGTCGCTCTTGCGCTATCAGGCGGCCTGCTTCTTCGCCTTGATCAGGCCGCGGGCCACGAGCAGTTCGGCGATCTGAATGGCGTTGAGGGCGGCACCCTTGCGCAGGTTGTCGGAGACGACCCACAGGTTGAGGCCGTTCTCGACCGTCGCGTCCTCGCGGATGCGCGAGATGTAGGTGGCGTCTTCACCGGCCGATTCGTAAGGGGTGATGTAGCCGCCGTTCTCGTGCTTGTCGATGACCTGGCAACCCGGCGCCTCGCGCAGGATATCGCGGGCCTCGTCCGCCGTGATTTCCTTCTCGAACTCGATATTGACCGATTCGGAATGGCCGATGAAGACCGGGACGCGCACGGCCGTGCAGGTCACCTTGATCTTCGGGTCGAGCATCTTCTTGGTCTCGGCGAGAACCTTCCACTCTTCCTTCGTGTAGCCATCTTCCATGAAGCTATCGATATGCGGGATGACGTTGAAGGCGATGCGCTTGGTGAACTTCTTCGATTCGATCGGGTCGGCGACGAAGACGGCGCGCGTCTGGTTGAAGAGCTCGTCCATGCCGTCCTTTCCGGCGCCGGAGACGGACTGGTAGGTCGAGACGACGACGCGCTTGATGGTAGCGCGGTCATGCAGCGGCTTCAGCGCGACGACGAGCTGGGCGGTCGAGCAATTCGGGTTGGCGATGATGTTCTTGCGGGTGAACGCCGCGATGGCGTCCGGGTTCACTTCCGGAACGATCAGCGGCACGTCGGCGTCGTAGCGCCAGGCCGAGGAATTGTCGATGACGACGCAGCCCTGCGCGCCGATCTTCGGCGAATACTTCTGCGAGACGGTACCGCCGGCTGACATCAGGCAGATGTCAGTGTCGGAGAAATCGTAATTTTCGAGGTTCTGCACCTTCAGCGTCCTGTCGCCGAAGGAGACTTCGGTGCCCTGCGAGCGGGCGGAAGCGAGCGCCACCACCTCATCGGCCGGGAAGCCGCGCTCGGAAAGGATGTTCAGCATCTCGCGGCCGACATTGCCGGTCGCGCCGGCGACTGCGATCTTGAAACCCATGACTAAAGCTCTCTTTCTCTGTCTCTCCGCGGGTCAGGAGGGGAAACCCGCCGGCCGTGACGCGGGTTTCGGTCCCCGGCCATACCGGGGAGAGAGCGGTGGGCCAGAGACGTCAGACGGTTTTCGTCGTCGTTTTGGCCGTTGTTTTGGAAATCGATACGCAATGACGAACCCGTCCGGCGTTGAAGGCCGGAGCGATCATGCGGGCGATGGACAGTCCAAAGCGGTACATGGCGGTTCCCTTGCGTGCGTGCTGAATACGCTCATCTGCCGAAGAGTCAAGTGTTGCGTGCGGCCGGGCGCATTTCACCGCCCGCCGTCTCCACTTTAGTCTTACGCCGAAAGTCATAAGCCCAAAGCAGCGCTGATATGACAATTGGTTTTCTGCCATCCTTCCATCAGGCGCACCCTGTCCGGGGTTTGAGGGAGAAACACCGGACCGCATAGGGGCTGCCCCGATACGCCGTTTTGTGGAGGACAAACAAATGGCCAATGTTTCGACCGTGGGCAACGCCAAGGCGTCGTCCATGACGGGCGAGCAGAAGAAGGTGATCTTCGCCTCTTCGCTCGGCACCGTCTTCGAGTGGTACGATTTCTATCTTTACGGTTCGCTGGCGATCTATATCGGCGCAACCTTCTTCAGCCAGTATCCGGAGACGACGCGCAACATCTTCGCGCTGCTCGCCTTTGCCGCCGGCTTCCTCGTGCGCCCGTTCGGCGCGCTGGTCTTCGGTCGCCTCGGCGATCTCGTCGGCCGCAAATATACCTTCCTCGTGACCATCCTGATCATGGGCTTCTCGACCTTCGTCGTGGGCCTCTTGCCCGGCGCCGCCTCGATCGGCATCGCCGCGCCGATCATCCTGATCGCGCTGCGCATGCTGCAGGGCCTGGCGCTCGGCGGCGAATATGGCGGTGCCGCGACCTACGTCGCCGAGCATGCGCCGGACGGCCGGCGCGGCTACTTCACCTCCTGGATCCAGACCACGGCGACGCTCGGCCTGTTCCTGTCGCTGATCGTCATCCTGGCGGTGCAGTTCATCGTCGGCAAGGAGGCTTTCGCGGCCTGGGGCTGGCGCATTCCGTTCCTCGTCTCGGTCGTCCTGCTCGGCGTTTCCGTCTGGATCCGCATGAAGATGAACGAATCGCCCGCCTTCGCGAAAATGAAGGAAGAGGGCAAGGGCTCCAAGGCGCCGCTGACGGAAGCCTTCGGCCAGTGGCGCAATGCCAAGATCGCGCTGCTGGCGCTGTTCGGCGCCGTCGTCGGCCAGGCCGTCGTCTGGTATTCCGGCCAGTTCTACGCCCTGTTCTTCCTGACGGGCGTGCTCAAGGTCGACGGCCAGTCCGCCAACATCATGGTGGCGGTCGCGCTGCTCATCGGCTCCGGCTTCTTCGTCTTCTTCGGCTGGCTGTCGGACAAGATCGGCCGCAAGCCGATCATCATGGCCGGCCTGCTGCTTGCCATGCTGACCTACTTCCCGCTGTTCAAGGCCATGACCTGGGCCGGCAATCCGGCACTGGCGGAAGCCCAGGCGACGATCCGCGCCACGGTCACCGCCGCCCCGGGCGACTGCAAGTTCCAGTTCAACCCGACCGGCACGGCGAAGTTCACCACCTCGTGCGATATCGCGACCTCGTTCCTGACGCAGAACTCCGTTCCCTATGACGTCGTCACCACGGCGCCGGCCGGAACGGCCGCCACGGTCAAGATCGGCGAAGAGACGATCACCAGCTACGACGCCGTCGCTTCGGGCGACGACGCCAAGGCGCACGAGGCGGCCTTCCGCAAGGGCATCAACATCGCGCTTCACGATGCGGGCTATCCGCTGGTTCGCGGCGCGGCGAAGGTTCCGGACTCCAAGCTGGACGCCTTCATCGCGGCTAACCCGGAACTCGGCCTCGATGCGGCTGCCGTTCGCGGCGGCGAGAAGGCCACCATGTCTTCGGCCGATCTCGTTGCCGGCAAGCTGCTGACGGCGGAAGAAGCCGCCGGGGCCGCCGACATGCCGGTCTATACGATCGACAAGGGCGGCGCCTTCACCATGGTCGCCGATCCGGCGCAGGTGAACTGGGTCATGACCATCGCCGTGCTGACCGTCCTCGTGATCTACGTCACGATGGTCTACGGCCCGATCGCCGCCCTGCTGGTCGAGCTCTTCCCGACCCGCATCCGCTACACCGGCATGTCGCTGCCCTACCATATCGGCAACGGCTGGTTCGGCGGTCTGCTTCCGGCGATGGCCTTCGCGATGAGCGCGGCCAAGGGCGACATCTACTACGGCCTCTGGTACCCGATCATCTTCGCGGGCATCACGCTGGTCATCGGCCTTCTCTTCCTGCCGGAAACGAAGGACCGCGACATCCACGCCATGGATTGATCACCCCCCTTCCGATCCGTTCATGGCGAGCCGGCCCGTGGCGACACGGGCCGGCTTTTCATTGGCCTTTCGGCGGCGTCGCGGATTTCGGCAGGGGCCAGCCGCGCGCGTCGAAGCGGAAGAGCCAGTTTGCGCGGGCGAAGAGATAGGCCGTGGCGATGGCCGTCCAGAGGCCGAGCAGCAGGCCGGCGGCCACGTCGCTCGGATAATGCGCGCCGACGACAACGCGCGAGACGCCGATCGCCAGCGCGCCGAGGAGGAAGAGCGGACGCAGCCGCGGCACCAGCATGGAGAAGGCGCCGAAGAACGCGCCGACGGCCGCCGAGTGGCCGGAGGGAAAGCTGGAATAGAGATCGTCATAGGCAAAGGGCGTGAGGCTGTAGGCGCCGTATTCGGCGAAAAGCTCCGGCCGCGCCCGCCCCACGATCAGCTTGACGAGATGGACGAGCGCGCTCGTCGCGCCGATCGTCAGGAAGAAGTAGAGCGACAGCCGCCCGCCGGTCCTCGCCCGCCCTGTTGTAGTCTCGTCGGCGCTTGCCCGGCCGACGACATAGGCAAGGATGACGAGGAAACCGGAGCCGTAGATCATCCAGCGGAAGGTGCCGAAATCGGTGATGCGCTCGTTGAAGGCGACCACGCCGCCCGGCAGTCCCCGGGCGCGTTCCGACAGCAGCGGATCGAAAGGAACGAGGGCCGCGACGAGGACGGCGGTGGCGGCGAGGATCCAGAGCGAGGAGGTCGCAAGCGATCGATTCATGGTCATCCCTTGATACGGCGTTGCTTCCATGTGTTGGCCGCCGCCGGCAATTCAAGGGAGGCAAACGAAAAAGGCTCCCGCTGCGCGTGCAGCGGGAGCCTTTTCAGTAATCCGCGAAGGCTCAGGCCGAGAGCTTCCTGAAGGCGGCGAGGATGGCGTCGCCCATCTCGGCGGTGCCGACCTTGCGGCAGCCTTCGGCCATGATGTCGCCGGTGCGGATGCCGCTGTCGAGGACTTCGGCAATGGCCTTTTCCAGGTTGTCGGCGTCCGCGACCATGTTGAACGAGTAGCGCAGGCACATGGCGAAGGAGGCGATCATGGCGATCGGGTTGGCGATGCCCTTGCCGGCGATATCGGGCGCCGAGCCGTGCACGGGCTCATAGAGGGCCTTGCGCTTGCCGGTCTTGGCGTCCGGCGCGCCGAGCGAGGCGGAGGGCAGCATGCCGAGCGAGCCGGTCAGCATGGCCGCGACGTCGGAGAGCATGTCGCCGAAGAGGTTGTCCGTCACGATGACGTCGAACTGCTTCGGCGCGCGTACCAGCTGCATGCCGCCGGCATCGGCGAGCATGTGCTCGAGCTGCACGTCGGAATAGCTGCGCTTGTGCGTTTCCGTCACGACCTGGTTCCAGAGCACGCCGGACTTCATGACGTTACGCTTTTCCATCGAGCAGACGCGGTTGCCGCGCGTGCGGGCCAACTCGAAGGCGACGCCGGCGATGCGCTCGATCTCGTAGGTGTCGTAGACCTGCGTGTCGATACCGCGCTTCTGGCCGTTGCCGAGGTCGATGATTTCCTTCGGCTCGCCGAAATAGACGCCGCCCGTCAGCTCGCGCACGATGAGAATGTCGAGGCCCTCGACGAGTTCCGGCTTCAGCGAGGAGGCATTGGCGAGCGCCGGATAGCAGATGGCCGGGCGCAGGTTCGCGAAGAGCTTCAAATCCTTGCGCAGGCGCAGCAGGCCGGCTTCGGGACGCACCTCGTAGGGAACGGCATCCCACTTCGGGCCGCCGACGGCGCCGAAGAGCACGGCGTCGGCCGCAAGCGCCTTCTCCATGTCGCCTTCCGAGATCGCCGCGCCATGGGCGTCATAGGCCGAGCCGCCGACGAGGCCTTCGTCGGTCTCAAAACCCGCGCCACGCTCGGCGTTCATATAGGCGATGATCTTGCGGACTTCCGCCATGGCTTCCGGGCCGATGCCGTCGCCGGGCAGAAGGAGGAGGGTACGCGCTGTCATGGGATGTTCCTTGATGTCACGGAAGGGTTGGGCGCTTCTTAGCGCAACTTCCGTTCAAGGAAAATCGCCGAAAGGAAAGATTTTTGCGCGGAGGACTCAGCCTCGGCGGAGCGCCGTGACCTCGATCTCGATCCGCATTTCCGGGCGGATCAGATCGCAGACGATCATGGTGGCGGCGGGGCGAATGGCGCCGAACGTCTCGCCGAGGATCGGGAAGACGCGGTCTGCGAAGGCCGCTTCGGTCACGTAGTAGTGGCAGCGTACCACATCGGCGAAGGAGAAGCCGGCGTCTTCGAGGACCCTGCCGATGGTGGAAAGGCAGTTGCGCGTCTGGTCCTCGACGCTTTCGGGCATGGTCATGGTCGCATAGTCGTAGCCGGTCGTGCCGGAAACGAAGCACCAGTTGCCCTCCACGACGGCGCGCGAATAGCCCGCCGTCGTTTCGAAGGGGGAGCCGGACGAGATCAGCCGGCGCACCGGGTCACGCCCAGGGGCGCGAAGCTGCGGTCTGCTTCTCGAAGCTGTCGATGGCGGGCGCCTTCTCCAGCGTCAGGCCGATGTCGTCGAGGCCGTTCAGGAGGCAATGGCGGCGGAAGGCGTCGATCTCGAAGCCGATGCGGCCGCCGTCGGGGCCGGTGATTTCCTGGGCCTCCAGGTCGACCGTCAGGATGGCGTTGGAGCCGCGGCTGGCATCGTCCATCAGCTTGTCCAGGTCTTCTTGGCTGACGACGATCGGCAGGATGCCGTTCTTGAAACAGTTGTTGTAGAAGATGTCGGCGAAGCTCGTGGAGATCACGCAGCGGATGCCGAAGTCGAGCAGCGCCCAGGGGGCATGCTCACGCGAGGAGCCGCAGCCGAAATTGTCGCCGGCGACCAGGATCGTGGCGTTCTGGTAGGCGGGCTTGTTCAGCACGAAGCTTTCGTTGACGCTGCCGTCCTCGTTGTAGCGCGCTTCGGCGAAGAGGCCCTTGCCGAGGCCGGTGCGCTTGATCGTCTTCAGGTAGTCCTTCGGAATGATCATGTCCGTGTCGATATTGACGACGGGGAGCGGCGCGGCGACGCCGGTCAGCTTGACGAACTTGTCCATGCGGAAACCCTCGAAATGCGGTGATGTCGGTTGGCCAAGCGTTTAGATCAGTTTCCCCGGAATTTGAAGGAGAATCTTGATCGCCGGCCGCAAACGCAAAGACCGGGCGTGCGCGACGCCCGGTATCCTGCCGGAAGAAGGCTTCCTCAGAGGTCGATGATCGTGCCCCGGCCGTCGTTCCAGATGCGCGGTTCGCGCTGGCCGGGTGCCCTGCGGTCATTGCGCGCGGTGGCGCGGACGGGGGCCGGCTGGAGCTTGTTCGCGAGCATGGAGCCGAGCATCAGCACGGTGACGATGCCGGCGATGGCAAGGCCGATGGAGGCTGCGAACAGGAAGGTCGCGCCGGCGACCAGCATGGCGAAGACGGTGAAGACGATGGAGCGGATGCGCTGCATTGATTTGCCCTTTCTATGACAGCAATGTGGGGGGTGATTTTGTTCATTGCAAGGCCGAACCTGCAGGCGCTTGCGGGCTGCGACAAAGCGCGGCAAAAAGGACGGATGAACAGGACACCGCACCATCATCCGCTTCGCCTGCGCCGCTCGGTGCTCAGCGTTCCCGCCGTCAATCCGCGGGCGCTCGCCAAGTCCGCCTCGCTCGATTGCGATGCGATCATCTTCGACCTCGAGGATTCCGTGCTGCCGGAGAAGAAGGCCGAGGCGCGCGCGGCGCTGGTCGCGCATTTTTCGACGCTCGACCGATCGGGCGGCCGGGAGCATGTCATCCGCATCAATCCGCTCGACGGCCCGGACGGCGTGCTGGACCTCGAAGCGGTGCTCGACTGCATGCCCGATGCGGTGCTGCTGCCCAAGGTCAGCGAGCCGCAGGACGTGCTCACCGTCGCCGACTGGCTTTCCGAGGCGGGCGTCGACGACGGCCCGCGCCTCTGGGCGATGATCGAGACGGCGGCCGCGCTCCTCAACCTTGCGGCCATCGCCGAGACGGGGCGCACCCATGGCGGACGGCTCGACTGCTTTGTCGTCGGGCTCAACGACCTGCGCAGGGAAACCGGCATCGCCGACATTCCCGGCCGCCCCTTTCTCGTGCCGCTGCTGCTGCAGGCGGTCGTCGCGGCGCGCGCCTGCGGGCTTGATGTCATCGACAGCGTCTTCAACGATTTTGCCGACGAGGACGGGTTCGCGGCGGAATGCCGGCAGGGACGCCAGATGGGTTTTGATGGCAAGATGCTCATTCATCCGACGCAGATCGCCGGGGCCAATGCGGCCTATGGCGTGACGGAGGCGGAGGCTGCCGAGGCTCTTGCCATCGTCGCCGCCTTCGGTGCGCCCGACAATGCGGGCAAAGCCGTCGTCAATATCGCCGGCCGCATGGTGGAAAAGCTCCATGCCGAGCAGGCCGAGCGCCTTCTCGCCAAGGCCGACCTCATCAACGAGAGAAAGAAGAACGCATGAAAGTCTACCGCTTCCTGACCGGCCCCGACGACGCCTCCTTCTGCCACAAGGTCACGCTGGCGCTGAACAAGGGCTGGGAGCTGCACGGCTCGCCGAGCTACGCCTACAATGCGGAGGCGAAGATCATGCAATGCGGCCAGGCCGTGGTGAAGGACGTGCCCGGCAAGGAGTATACGCCGGATATCAAGCTTTCGGAGCAGTAAGAGACGCTGCAAGGCGGCAAATTGCGTGAACTGCTAGAGTCAGGCTTGCCGCCCTCTCCTCCATGATCCTCGGGCTCGACCTGAGGATCCACACGGCAACTGCGGCAGGGATAGTCGGGTCAAGCCCGACCATGACAACAGAGAGGCGGCAGGTTTGTTCGCTATTGGTGCGCTCTGCCGTTGCGGCCGCCCTACCCCGCCGCGATCTCCGCGCTCGCCTCGATGCGCTCCATGTCGTCGTCCGACAGGCCGAAATGGTGGCCGATCTCGTGGATGAGGACATGGGTGATGATGTCGCCGAGCGTTTCCTCGTTCTCCGCCCAGTAGTCGAGGATCGGGCGGCGGTAGAGGGTGATGCGGTTCGGCATCTCGCCGGTCTCGACCGTGAAGCGCTCGCTGATGCCGCGGCCCTCGAAGAGGCCGAGCAGGTCGAAGGGCGTTTCCAGCGCCATGTCCTCGAAGACGTCGTCGCTCGGGAATTCGGCGATCTCGATGATGAGGTTGCCCGTCAGCGCGCGGAACTCCTCCGGCAGGTGGCCGTAAGCCTCCAGCGCCAGGGATTCGAAGGTGCTGATGGTCGGGGCGTGGCGGGTCTGCCAATCCTCGGTCTGGTCAATGCGGGCCATGGGCACTCCTTTGCCCGTCATATAGACGATTTTCAGCGTTTTTCGAGGGGCGAATTTGGGTGTGCCGTGTTGCGCGCTGTGAAGGCTCTTGCCGAGGTCGTCTGCAACAAAACGTGATCGGTCAGTTTGCCGCAGCAAGCCCGGGGTCTGCATTCGATGAAAATCCGTAACCGGCTGAAAAGGCGATATCTTTTGTCAAGATTAGAACGACTCTAAACGAATGAGGTGGCGAGACTGCCCGGTTCATTCTTGACAACGAATATCCTCTTTTGCTTAATCCCCGGAAATTCAGGACTTTGCGTATAGCAGGCAAGACGAAATGCTGGTTTGCAGCTGCAACTTCATCACCGAAAAAGAAATCGTCGACGTGATCAACGGCCTTCTCGACGAGGACTGTTGGCAGCTCATCGTGCCTGCAAAGGTCTATCACGCCATGCAGAAGCGCGGCCGTTGCTGCGGCTGCTTCCCCAACGTGGTCGATATCATCATTCGGACGACCGAAGCGTATCACGCCCGTCGTGACTCGACGGATGCCGAGATATTTGATTTCATGACCCGCCTCAAACAATTCCATGAAGAGAACAGGAGAGCGGATCTTGAAAGGCGACAAAAAGGTCATCGAGCAGCTTAACGAAGCGCTCTATCTCGAGCTGGGTGCTGTCAACCAGTACTGGCTCCACTACCGCCTTCTCGAGGACTGGGGTTACACGCTTCTCGCCAAGAAGGAGCGTGCCGAGTCCATCGAAGAGATGCAGCACGCCGACAAGCTCGTCGCCCGCATCATCTTCCTCGAAGGCCACCCGAACCTGCAGACCGTCGCACCGCTGCGTATCGGCCAGAACGTCAAGGAAGTCCTGGAAGCCGACCTTGCCGGCGAATACGACGCCCGCGCGGCCTACAAGAAGTCGCGCGACATCTGTCACGCGGCCGGCGACTATGTCACCATGAAGCTGTTCGAAGAATTGCTGATCGACGAGGAAGGCCATATCGACTTCCTCGAAACCCAGCTCGAACTGCTCGGCAAGCTCGGCGAGGAAAAATACGGCCAGCTCAACGCAGCGCCGGCCAACGAAGCCGAATAGGTTTTCAATTCCCGCAGATATGGAAAACCCCGGCTTTGCCGGGGTTTTTTGTTGTCGGGCGCGCGGTGGCTTGCCTCCGGGCCCGATCAGGGCGCCAGATGCGCGAAGGTCGAGACGACCTCCTCGTAGACCTTGCGCTTGAAGGGCACGATCAGCTCCGGCAGGTCGCGCATCGCCTTCCATTCCCAGGCGTCGAATTCGGCCTCGTGGCCGCCGGGCGGCGGGTTGATGGCGATCTCGCTTTCGCCGCCTTCGAAGCGGAAGGCGAACCAGCGCTGCGTCTGGCCGCGATACTTGCCCTTGAGGCCGATGCCGATCAGGTGGGTGGGCAGGTCGTAGTTGATCCAGCGCCCGGCGTCAGCGAGGAGTGACACGCTCTTCATGCCGGTTTCCTCGTAGAGTTCGCGGTAGGCGGCCTCCAGCGGGTCCTCGCCCTTGTCGATGCCGCCCTGCGGCATCTGCCAGAGCTGCGGCGAGCCGTCATATTCGGAATTGCCGACGGCCAGGCGCCGGCCGGCCCAGACCCTGTTTTCGGCGTTCAGCACCATGATGCCGACGCAGGGGCGATACGGCAGGTCCTCGGCCCGAACCACCTTGTCCTTATCCTTGCCCATTGAGATGTCCTATTTTCTGGCGGGAACGGCTGCGAGCGACGCGACGCCGACGATCTCGATGCCGCGGGTCTCCGCTTCCTCGCACCATTTGCCGATGGCGTCCACACTTTCGTCGAAGGCCGAGGCGATGCCGATCGCCGTGCCGTTGCGGCGGGCGATGCGCTCCAGCTCGTCGAGCTTCTTCAGCACCGCCTCGCGGGAAAGATCGGCGTCGAGCTGCAGGTCGGCGAAGGCATGCGGGGCCTCCACCGCCCCGGCGATCGTGCCGGAAAGCGACTGGGCGGAGCTGCCGTCGTCGAGGAAGAGCAGGCCGCGGCTGGCCACATCGCGGATCACCGGCTCCAGAGCATCGGCATCGGCGAGGAAGCGCCCGCCCATGAAGTTCACGAGGCCGGTATAGTTGGTGATCTTCGCCATGGCGCGGTGCAGTTCGGCAAGGTTCTGCGTCTCGCTGAAATCCGTGCGCAGCGTATAGGGGCCGGGATCGTTCTGCGGATAGTCGAAGGGTTCCAGCGGCATCTGCAGGAGGATTTCATGGCCGCCGCGGCGGGCTTCCTGCATCCAGCGCGACAGGCTGTTGCCGCTGGCGGCGAAGGCGAGCGTCACTTCCGCCGGCAGCTCGCGGATGGCGCGCTGCGTACCCGTCTGGCTGAGGCCGAGGCCGCCGACCACGATGGCGATGCGCGTGCCGCGCGCGCCGGACCAGGGCCGGGCATACTGGTCCATCGGCCGCGTGCCGTCGAGGCCGATGACGGGGATCTTGCCGTCCGAGGTCTCTTCCAAGAGGTCGTCGTTGGGGAAGGCCGCGGTGCGCGGATCCTGGCCGATGCGGTTCGCCTCGATGAGGAGCGGTCCTTTGCCGTCGCGCGTGCCGGGAGAATAGGTGCGCACGACATTGCCGTCGTCGGTCGTCGTTTCCTCGACGCGGGCGCCGGAAAGGCCGTTTGCGCGCCGCACGCCGCCCTTCGCCTCGGCGGTTTTCTGGTCGGCCTTGTCGGCCGCCGCATGGGCGTCTTCGGAAGGAGGCGTGAAAGGCGTGGTGGCAAGGCCGCTCGGCGCCAGCGCCGTCCAGCCGGAAAAGCCGAGAAGGCCGGCGACGACGAGCGCGGACACGAGGGCGCCGGCGGAGAACCGGGAAGGTCCCGCCGGTCCGGGCCTTGCCTTGCGGTCCTGGCCGAGAGGTGCGTGAATATCTGTGCCCAAGGTCAGTCCGCGCTGGCCGAAAGGTGCGGGGGAAACAGGGCCCGCCGATGGCGGGCCCTGCGCAGATGTCTTACTTCTTCAGCTCGGCCTTTTCCGGATTGGCCGGGAAGGACGGGTCGGTCTTCTGGCCGCGCAGCAGTTCCAGCGCGTATTGGAGCTGGACGTCGTCCTTGGCTTCCGGCGGAACGTAGGCGGAGGAACCGGAGCCCTGGTCCGTCTCGCTCTGGCCCTGGATATGGCCGCGCAGGCTCGATTCGCTGGCGTTCTCGACCTTGCCCTGCAATTCCGGCGGCAGCGGCTGGTCGATCGTGATGTCCGGCGTGATGCCGGTGCCCTGAATCGATTTGCCGGACGGCGTGTAGTAGAGCGCCGTCGTCAGGCGTAGCGCGCCAGCATCGCCCATCGGAATGATGGTCTGGACCGAGCCCTTGCCGAAGGAACGGGTGCCGACGACGGTGGCGCGGCGTAGATCCTGCAGCGCACCCGCGACGATTTCGGAAGCCGAGGCCGAGCCGCCGTTGATCAGCACGACCACCGGCTTGCCGTCGGAAAGGTCGCCCGGCGAGGCGTTGAAGCGACGGGTCTCGTCCTCGTTGCGGCCGCGGGTCGAAACGACCTCGCCGCGCTCCAGGAAGGCGTCGGAAACGTTGATCGCCTGGTCGAGCAGGCCGCCCGGATTGAGGCGGAGGTCCAGCACATAGCCCTTCAGCTTGTCGGCCGGGACCTGTTCCTTGATCTTGGCGATGGCGGTTTCGAGGTCGTCGAAGGTCTTCTCGGTGAAGGAGATGACGCGCAGGTAGCCGACATCGTTCTCGACGCGGAACTTCACGGCCTTCACGGCGATGATGTCGCGCTTGATGGTCAGCTCGATCGGCTTGTCGGCGCCCTTGCGGATCAGCGTCAGCTTGATCGGCGTGTTGACGGCGCCGCGCATCTTCTCGACCGCATCTTCCAGCTTCAGGCCGCGGACGTCCTGGCCGTCGATCTTCGAGATGAAGTCGCCGGCAAGAACGCCGGCGCGGGCGGCCGGCGTGTCGTCGATCGGTGTGATGACCTTGACGAGTTCGTCTTCCATCGTGACTTCGATGCCGAGGCCGCCGAACTCGCCGCGCGTCTGGGTGCGCATGTCCTCGGCGTCCTTGGCATTCATGTAGGAGGAATGCGGATCGAGCGAGGAGAGCATGCCGTTGATGGCATTCTCGATGAGCTGGTCTTCCTTCGGCGGCGTCACATACTGGGCGCGCACGCGTTCGAACACGTCACCGAAGATGGACAGTTCGCGATAGGTCGACGAACCGGCTGCTTCCGCGGGCAGGGTTACCGTGTTGATGACGCTCATGGCCGTAGCACCCATGAGTGCACCGACAATAACAAGTGAAGCCCTACGAATCATTGCGTGCCTTTCCAGATTTCTTGGCGGACCACCACGGCCGGGAATCAACCGGTTTTCCGTTCTTTCGGAATTCAATGTAAAGTGTCGGCTTGTCCGTTTCCAGCGCCAAAGCGTTGACACTCGCGACCCTTTTTTCACCCATCACGGCGAGCGGTTCTCCCGCCACGACGAACTGACCCTCCCGCACGCTCACCCTGTCCATGCCGGAAAGCACGAGATGGTAGCCTTCCCCGGCATTCAGGATGATCATGCGCCCGTAACTGCGAAACGTTCCGGCAAAGACGATCCATCCGTCCGAGGGGGCCGTGACCAGCGCGCCCGGATTGGCCGCCAGCGTCAGCCCCTGCGAATCGTGGCCGGTGCCGTCCGCCTCGCCGAACTGGCGCAGCACGTCTCCCGCCACGGGATAGTCGAGTTTTGCCTGCAACTGCGAAAATTCGTATGCCGGAGCAATGCGGTTTTTGTCGGGCACGCTGTCGCGGGCGAGCGCCCTCGCCTTCTCGCGTTCGGCCTCGCTTTGTCCGCGCCGTTCCTCTTCCTTGGCGCGGGCGAGCGCGGCGGCGTCGCGCACGGAGCCGATCTCCTGCTCCAGGCTGCCGATCAGCCCTTCGAGGCTGGTCGCGCGGGCGGCGAGCTCCTCCGCGCGGCGCCGTTCGGCGGCGAGCGTGCGGGCATTGGTCTCGGTCAGCGCCTCGTTCTCGGCGATCAGCATTTCCGAGCGCTTCTCCTCCTCGATGCGCACCTGCATGGCGTCGGTCAGCTCGGTCTTTTCGCGGTCGATATTGCTCTTGATGTCCATCAGGGCGGCGAGGTCGTCGATGAGCGCATCCGTCTCCTTGCGGATGCCGGGCACGACGGCGCCGAGCAGGATGGCGCTGCGCACCGAGGAAAGCGCGTCCTCCGGCGTCACCAGAAGGGCGGGCGGCGGGTTTCGCCCCATGCGCTGGAGCGCGGCGAGCACTTCGGCGAGCAGGCCGCGCCGCTCGTGCAGCGAGGCGCGCACGCCGGCTTCCCGGTCGCGCATGCCCTCCAGCCGCTTCTCGCCGTCGAGGATCTTCTCTTCCATCGCCTTGCGCCTGGCCGCCGACTGGACGATCGCCTCGCGCAGGCTCTGGCGCGACTTGTTGAGATTGGCGATCTCCGCTTCGAGCTGTCTGGTCTTCTCCGACGAAACGGTGATCGACTGGGAAAGGGCGTCAAGCTCCCGGCGCGTGCTGTCGCGGCGAAGGGCGAGCGCCGCGGCGGGATCGGGCTCGGCCTTCGGCAGCGAGCCGGTCTTTTCCAGCGCGACGGATGTCTCGTTGGGCTCGGCGGCGAGCGGGTGGGGAAGGAGGGCCAGCGACAGGGCAGCCGAGAGCATGGCCGGCCGCAGCAGGCGGCTGACACCTTCACCCGGATTGGCTGTGCCGGTCTTCCTCATCGCGTTCCGAACATTTTTTGGGCCGAACGTTTTGCTGGACCTGCTCTATGCTGATTTGCCGATTTCGCCAACAAACAGCGCCAAAAATACGGCCTCCGCCATCATGGGGCGCGAGGCTTGCGCGGCCATGATGCTATCCGTCAGCTGCGGTGGTAGGGATGGCCGGAGAGGATGGTGACGGCGCGGTAGAGCTGTTCGGCCAGCAGGATGCGCACGAGCTGGTGCGGCCAGGTCATCTTGCCGAGGCAGAGCGTGGCGTTGGCGCGCTCGTAAAGGGCGGGGTCGAGCCCGTCTGCGCCGCCGATGGCGATCATCAGGTCGCGTTTGCCGGAATCGCGGAAGCCGGCGAGAAAATCGGCAAAGGCCGGGGAATCGAGCGATTTGCCGCGCTCGTCGAGCAGGATCAGCACGGCGCCGTCGGGCAGCGCCTTTTCCAGCATGGCCGCTTCCTCGCGCTTGCGCGTGTCGGCATTGCCGGCCCGGCTTTCGCCGACTTCGGCAAGCTTGCCGAGTTCGAGGCCGATGGCGGGACCGGCCTTCGCGAAACGGTCGATATAGCGGGCCGCAAGTTCCTTCTCAGGGCCGGCCTTCAGCCGTCCCACCGAAAAAAGTCCAACCCGCATCGCCTCAAGCCCTGTCCGTTCGGGTGACGCGCAACCGCGCCACCGCCTGCTTTCGCCGGACAGGTGCCCGGCGTCTGGATTAGTGTACCGTGCCGTCCTCGATCTCGGGAGCCGCCCACATCCGTTCGATGTTGTAGAACTCCCGGACTTCCGGCCGGAACACGTGGATGATGATATCGCCCGTGTCGATCAGCACCCAGTCGCCCGCCTCAAGGCCCTCGACGCGGGCATTACCCAGGCCTTCGTCCTTGAGATCGGTGATGAGGTGATCGGCGATCGCCATGACATGACGGTTCGAGCGTCCGGACACGACCACCATGTAGTCGCCCAGCGCCGATTTTCCGGCAATGTTGATGGTGACGATATCTTCCGCCTTGGAGTCCTCGAGGCTTGCGAGGACCAGTTGAAGGGCCCGGTCGGCGGCATCATCGCCCCTTCCCGCGCTCCTGGAGAAAACGCCGACGACGTTTCCCTTTGCGTGCACTGTTGTCAGGTTCGTTCCTTTCTGGATACAAGCAGCACGTCCCGTACCGGCAAAACGCGCCGGCACCTACCAAATGTAGGCACCGATGGGGGGCAGTTTCAAGACGTCACTTCTGAGGGATGGTTTTCTCTAGCGTCGCGCCCTTGCGCAGCGCCGTGGAACTGAGGGCCGAACGCGGCCCGTGAATGAAGGTCCAGGCCGGCGCCGGGCGGCCGGGAAGCGACATGGCATCCTCCTCGTCGACGCGGGCATGGTCGAAGGTCTTGGCCATGCGGGAGGAAAGATAGGAGAGCGTCGAGCCCGGCCGGTCGATGACGGCGATGGGGAAGGTGCAGGCGATCTTCCGCCAGTTTTGCCAGTGATGGAAGGTGCCGAGATTGTCGGCGCCCATGATCCAGACGAAATTCACGCCGCGGTTCAGCGCCTGGACCCGTTCGAGCGTCTTGGCCGTGTAGCTCTGGCCGAGCCGCTTCTCGAAGGCCGTCACCTTGACGCGCGGACCGGGTGCGATGGCCTCGCTGAGGCGAATGCGTTCGGCGAGCGGGGCCAGTTCCCGGTGGTCCTTCAGCGGGTTGCCGGGCGTCACCATCCACCAGAGCTGGTCGAGGCCGAGGCGGCGCAGCGCGGTTTCCGCGACGAGCGCATGGCCCTGGTGCGGCGGGTTGAAGGAGCCGCCGAAAAGGCCCACCGACATGCCTTTCTCGACATGCGGCATCCGGAGGTAGCGCTCTGCAACCGTGTCCGCCGTCACCTCAGGGCCGCACCTGTCCGGTGCCGCGCACGCGGTATTTGAAGGAGGTGAGCTGCTCGACCCCAACCGGGCCGCGCGCATGCATCTTGCCGGTCGCGATGCCGATCTCGCCGCCCATGCCGAATTCGCCGCCATCGGCGAACTGGGTGGAGGCATTGTGCAGGAGGATGGCCGAATCGATCTCGGTGAAGAAGCGCTCGACGACCGCCGGATCCTCGGCGATGACGGCTTCCGTATGGGCGGAGGACCAGCGGTTGATGTGCTCGATGGCGCCGGAAATGCCGTCGACCAGCGAGACCGAGAGGATGGCGTCGAGATATTCCGTCGACCAGTCCGCTTCCGTTGCGGCAACGAGGCCCGGGATGCGGCCGCGGATTTCCTCCGTCGCGCGCACTTCGCAGCCGGCGGCGACAAGACCTTCGACCAGCGGGGCGAGATGGGTGTCTGCGACGGCGCGGTCGATCAGCAGCGTCTCCATAGAGCCGCAGATGCCCGTGCGGCGCATCTTGGCGTTGACGGCGATCTTTTTCGCCATGTCGAGATCGGCGGACTTGTCGACGTAGACATGGCAGAGGCCTTCGAGATGGGCGAAGACCGGCACGCGCGCCTCGCTCTGCACCCTCGCGACGAGGCTCTTGCCGCCGCGCGGCACGATGACGTCGATGGCGCCGCCAAGACCGGACAGCATGGCGCCCACGGCGGCGCGGTCCGTCACCGGCACATACTGGATCGCATGTTCCGGAAGGCCGGTGGCCTTCAGGCCGGCGACCAGGCAGGAATGGATCGCCTGCGATGAATTCACGCTGTCCGAGCCGCCGCGCAGGATCACGGCATTGCCGGCCTTCAGGCACAGCGCGCCGGCATCCGCCGTCACGTTCGGGCGGCTCTCATAGATGACGCCGATGACGCCGAGCGGCGTGCGCACGCGCTCGATATGAAGGCCGTTCGGCCGGTCCCATTCGGCGATGACGTCGCCGACAGGGTCCTTGAGCGCGGCGATGTCGCGGATCGCGCCGGCAATGCCCTCGATGCGCTCGGCGGTCAGCGTCAGCCGGTCGATGAAGGAGGCCGCGACGCCGCTCTCCTTCGCATTGGCAAGGTCGATGGCATTGGCGGCAAGGATCGCCTCGCGATGCGCGAGGATTTCAGCAGCCATGGCTTCAAGGGCGCGGTTCTTCTGATCGGCCGTGGCGATGGCGAGCGGGCGGGCGGCGGCGCGGGCATTGCGGCCGATTTCGGCCATCAGGCTGTCGATGTCGGTCTTCACCTGGTCAAGCATGGCTCAAATCCCTCCCGCCTCGATGGCGACAGGCAGCCCGGTCACCACGAGATCGTCCCTGTGCACCATCGCGGCGCGCCCGGCATAACCGAGAACGGCGGCGATCTCGGCCGATTTCCTGCCGACGATCAGCCGCGCCTCGTCGGCATCGTAGCCGGCGAGGCCACGGGCGATCTCGCGCCCGTTCGTGCCGTAGATCGAAACCGTGTCGCCGCGCGAGAACGAACCCCAGACGCCGCGCACGCCCGCGGGCAGCAGGCTCTTGCCGGCCGAAAGCGCCGTTTCCGCGCCCGCATCGATCTCCAGCCGTCCGGCCGGCTGCAATTGCCCGGCAATCCACGTTTTTCGCGCGGTAACTGGCGAACCCGAAGGGGCGAACCAGGAGGAGCGCGCACCCTCTTCGATGGCGCGCAGTGGATGGTCGACCTTGCCCGAGGCGATGATCATGGCGCAGCCCGCGCCCGTCGCGATCTTGCCGGCGTCGATCTTGGTGCGCATGCCGCCGCGCGACAGTTCCGAAGCCGCACCGCCCGCCATCGCCTCGATCTCGGGCGTGATGGCGTCGATGGTCTCAAGGAAACGCGCCTCGGGGTCGAGATGCGGCGGGGCCGTGTAGAGCCCGTCGATATCCGAGAGCAGAACCAGCAGGTCCGCACCCGTCATCGTGGCGACGCGGGCGGCGAGCCGGTCGTTGTCGCCATAGCGGATTTCCGTCGTGGCGACCGTATCGTTCTCGTTGATGATCGGCACGGCGCCGAGCTTCAGGAGCTGGTTGATCGTCGCGCGGGCGTTGAGATAACGGCGGCGCTCTTCCGTGTCGCCCAGCGTCAGCAGGATCTGGCCGGCGACGATGCCGTCAGCCGAAAGGCTTTCCGACCAGGCGCGCGCAAGAGCGATCTGGCCGACGGCGGCCGCCGCCTGGCTTTCCTCCAGCTTCAGCGCGCCCGCCGGCACCTTCAGCACCGAGCGGCCGAGCGCGATGGCGCCCGACGAGACGACGAGAACGTCCGTGCCGCCGGCCCGGAGCGCCGCGATATCCCGGCACATGGCGTCGAGCCATGCCTTCTTCAGGCCGCTCGCCCGGTCGACGAGCAGTGCCGAGCCGATCTTGATCACAATCCGGCGGTATTTTCCGAGCGGTTTGCGGTTCTTCGTCATCTCAGTCGTCGGATCCGGAATTCTTCGCTTGAACGATGATGTCGCGCACCGCGCGCAGCGTGCCGATCATGCCGACATTGGCGACGGCGGAAAGCTGCAGCGGCGTCTGCCCGCAGGCCTTTGCCAGCGCCTTGGACTTCTTCTTCAGCTCATCCTCGTCGAGCACGTCGATCTGCGACAGCGCGACGATCTCCGGCTTGTCGGTGATGCCGCCGCCATAGGCCTCCAGCTCGCGCTTCACCGTCTTGTAGGCTTTCGCGACATCCTCCTCCTGCGCGGAGACGAGATGCAGCAGAACGCGCGTGCGCTCGACATGGCCGAGGAAACGGTCGCCGAGGCCGATCCCGTCATGCGCGCCCTCGATGAGACCCGGAATGTCCGCAAGGATGAACTCCGCGCCGTCGATGGTCGCGACGCCAAGGTTCGGATGCAGCGTCGTGAACGGATAGTTGGCGATCTTCGGCCGGGCGCGCGTGCAGGTCGCAAGGAAGGTCGACTTGCCGGCATTCGGCAGGCCGACGAGGCCGGCATCGGCGATCAGCTTCAGGCGAAGCCAGATCGTCTTCTCCTCGCCTGCAAGGCCTGGATTGGCCCAGGTCGGCGCTTGGTTGGTGGCCGACTTGAAATGCGCGTTGCCGAAGCCGCCATTGCCGCCGGCGGCCAGCTTGAAGCGCTGTCCCTCGGTCACGAGGTCGATGATCAGCGTCTCGTTGTCTTCCTCGAAGATCTGCGTGCCGACCGGCACCTTCAGCGTCACGCTGGCGCCGTTCGCGCCGGTGCGGTTGCGGCCCATGCCATGCGTGCCGATGGACGCCTTGAAGTGCTGCTGGAAGCGGAAATCGATCAGCGTGTTGAGGCCGTTGACGGCCTCCACCCACACGTCACCGCCGCGCCCGCCGTCGCCGCCGTCAGGGCCGCCGAATTCCACGAATTTTTCGCGGCGGAACGAGACAGCCCCTGCCCCGCCGTCGCCGGAGCGGATATAGACTTTTGCTTCGTCCAGGAACTTCATTGGCTCGCCGTTTGCTTTACTTTGATCGTCATGGTCATTTTGCCGTCTTCGATATAGCCGCTTCCCGCAGAGGTCAAAGACTATCGTGAAATTCGTCAGCTACAACGTCCAGTACGGCATCGGTCTCGATGATCGTTTCGACCTGCCGCGCATCGCCTCCAGCATCCACGGCGCCGATATCATCGCCCTGCAGGAAGTGACGCGGAACTTCCACCGCAACGGCCATGTCGACATGGTCGCCGAGTTGCGCACGCTGCTCGCCAACCACTATTCCGTCTTCGGCCCGGCCTGCGATCTCGATGCGGGCTCGGCGATCGAGAAGGGCCGGGTGGTCAATCGCCGCTTCCAGTTCGGTAACATGATCTTCTCGCGCTGGCCGATCCTCTCGACCCGCACGATCCTCCTGCCGCGCACGCGCACCCTCGACAAGCTGAACCTGCAGCGCGGCGCGACCGAAGCGGTCATCGCAACGCCCGGCGGGCCGATCCGCGTCTATTCCGTGCATCTCGATCACGTCCACCGTGACGAGCGCATCGCGCAGATCCGCTACCTCAAGGACCGCGCCAGGCTCTACGGCGACGAGGGCGGAGCCATTTCCGGCGCGCACGAATTCGGTCTTGCCGAACCGCCGGCGCCCGATGACTACGTGCTGATGGGCGACTTCAACATGGTGCCGGAATCGCCGGAATATTGCGAGATGGCCGGCGGCGTCGATCCCCTCTACGGGCGGCAGATCCGCGCCACCAACCCGGTGGATGCGCTGGCCGGCCTCGGCAAGCGCCATGCCGGAAGCTTCAGCTGGATCAACCCCAAGGACCATGCCGACCGCATGTTCCTCGACTACTGTTTCCTCAGCCACGGCCTCGTGGAGCGGCTGACGGACGCCTGGGTCGACGAGACCGCCTTCGGCTCCGACCATATGCCGGTCTGGTTCGAATTGTCCTGACATGGAAGCGGGGCGGATCGCTCCGCCCCGTTCTTTCTTACTGCCGCGGGATTGCCGGGCGGAAGTCGCCCGGCTCCAGCCGCGTCTCGATATGCGGGACCATCGAGCCGCGGGCGACGCAGTAGAGGTCGCTGCATCCGGTGATGCGGAAGCCCGCCTTCTCCTGGACCCTCAGCGAAGCGGGGTTGTCGGCGAAGACGCCGGAATGGATGTCCGTTCCGGGCATGCGCGTCATGAACCGCGCCATTGCCGCATGTACCGCCTCGCTCATATAGCCGCGCCGCCAGTAGAAGCGGTTCAGCCAGTAGCCGAGATGCCATTCCCCGCCGAGCCGCTCGAAGGAGACGCAGCCGATATGCACGTCGTCGCCGGTGGTGATGGCGAAGGCCCAGCCCTCGTTAAGATCGGTGGTCGCGATGGCAAGCCATTCGGCCGCATCCTGCCGGTCATAGGGGGCGGGGGCCCGCGCCAGCATGCGCGAGACCTCGAAATCGCCGAGCGACTGGGCGATGGCATCCGCATCGGGCATGCGGTGGGGCCGCAGGGTGAGGCGTGCCGTCCGGATGGTCGGGCAGGGGCCGGGGCCGGTAACGCGCTCGCGTTCCCTCCGGGTCTGCATGGCGTTCATCGCATGCCTCCCCAGCTCTTCAGCGAAACCCAGGTTTTGCGGTCGAGCCGGTACCATTCGACGGGCACCATGCCGCCGACGGCGAGGCTCTGCACCATGCCGGTCGCCTGGAACTGGAAGCCGCACTTCTGGATGACCCGGCGCGAGGGGATGTTCATGACCCGGCAGCGCGCATCGATCTGCTCGACATCGCGGGTGCGGAAGACCATGTCGATCAGCGCATGCGCCGCCTCGGTGACATAACCTTGGTTCCAGTAGGGCTCGCCCAGCCAGTAGCCGAGCTCGACCGTGCGTCCGTCCTCGTGCGGTTCGATCCCGCAGCAGCCGAGGAAGGCGCCGTTATCGGCTTTCGTAATGGCATAGACGCACTTGCCAATCGCGCCGGCGCGTGTGCGTCGCACGAAATCAGCGGCGTCCGCAACCATGTACGGGTGCGGCATGCGGGCGACCATGTTGGCGATGTTGGCGTTGTTGGCAAGATGGGCAAGGGCGTCGATGTCGTCTTCGTGCGGGGCTCTCATGACGAGCCTCGGCGACAGCAAGATCGGGCAATCGGTCCTCGACCGTTCAGGCCTCAGCCTTTCCTTGGGAGACCTTGATTGGTCTTCCCGCAACAATTCGGTCTGCATGGCTCGTTCCTCCAGAACAGAAAAAGGGAGATAAGGACTTGCCTCATCTCCCTTTTTTTCCTGCAGGTCCGAAACCTGTAGCGTCAGCCGGGTCGATGAGACGCCGGCTGTTTTAGAGCGCTACCGGCTTATTCCGCTGCTTCCGCTTTCGCCATTACAGACACGTAGACGCGACCGTTGGCCTTCGTACGGAAATTCACATTGCCAGCTGTAAGGGCGAAGATCGTGTGATCCTTGCCGAGGCCGACATTGGCACCGGGATGCCACTGCGTGCCGCGCTGACGGACGATAATGTTGCCTGCGAGGACGGCTTCGCCGCCGAACTTCTTCACGCCGAGGCGCTTGGACTGGGAATCGCGACCGTTGCGCGAGGAGCCGCCAGCTTTTTTGTGTGCCATGGGAGTTCTCCTTTACCTGTCCGGATTATTCGGCTGCTGCAACGGCTTCGGCTTCAGACTTCTTGGAAGCCTTCTTTGCCTTGCCGCCGGCTGCCGCGATCTCGACGATACGGACAGTCGTGTTGTGCTGGCGATGGCCGCGCGAGCGCTTCGAGTTCTGGCGGCGGCGCTTCTTGAAGGCGATAACCTTCTTGCCACGGCCATGCTCGACGACTTCGGCGGTCACGACGGCGCCTTCAACGAAGGGCGCACCGATCGTGGCATCGGCGCCGACGCCGACCATCAGCACTTCGGTGAATTCGATCTTCGCACCAGCTTCGCCGGACAGCTTTTCAACCGTCAGGACGTCGTTGGCGGCCACGCGGTACTGCTTACCGCCGGTCTTGATGACTGCGAACATTTTATATCCTTTCATGTTCGTACCGGCTCTTTGCCCATGAGGGCACGGCCGTCTTTTTGTCAGTCGCTACGAATGGAGAGGCATTGGCGCCCCGCCGGTTAGGTCGGTTCCTGCCGGCATATCCCCGCGAAGCGAGGAAGTACGGCACAAAGAACCATCGTCGCGGCACAGGTGAGACCTATACCACTGCACCTTGCGCAATAGGTGAGCCGATGAAAACTGTCAAGGAGATTTCCGTCACCATTGCAATTAGATGCTTTCTGCCCCCTTGCGCCCCCGCCCGACACCCGCTATGTACCGCCCCGCGCTGAAGGCGCCGACCGACATCCGGAGAGGTGGCAGAGTGGTCGAATGCACCGCACTCGAAATGCGGCATACC
The DNA here is from genome assembly GCF_033705735.1 of Shinella zoogloeoides. Classification (NCBI taxonomy): domain Bacteria; kingdom Pseudomonadati; phylum Pseudomonadota; class Alphaproteobacteria; order Hyphomicrobiales; family Rhizobiaceae; genus Shinella; species Shinella zoogloeoides. The sequence goes on along the minus strand of NZ_CP131130.1, from coordinate 3,169,584 downwards.
TGCAAGGGTATCGTGGGTTCGAATCCCACCCTCTCCGCCATAAGTTTCCAATAGATCGATATTTTTCCGAACGAGACGGGATGGCTCTCCGATCCGTTGCGCGAGTCTGGCGCTCGATCGGCGCGGGGGCTACACTGCTGCCGACGAGAACCGGTGCGCAGCGAGGTGATGCCATGGCGATGTTCACGGTCACGACCGGCATTGAAGTCGAAGCGGATACCGCCGAGGAAGCCGCGCTGATGATGTATCGCGAACTCAGCAGGGACCCTGTGCCGGTCACCTATCGGGTCACCGACGCGAAGAACATGACGACGGAACTGGTGCTCGATCCGGAAAAGGCGGAGGAATACGCGCTGACCGATCACACGGCGGATCCCGGCAACTGGTGAAGGGTCTTCATCTGTTCCGATGGCGATGGGCGCTCTTCATCCGCCTTTTGCGGATAGGCGCTCTTCACGCGTGGCGATTGCCGCCTTTCAAGCCTGCACCTCGAATACCATGTTGAACGGCGTTTCCGTTGCCCGGCGGAAACGGGTGAAGCCCGCATCGAGCGCGACCTTGCGAAGGCGCAGCTCTCCTGCCTGTGCGCCAAGCCCGAGTCCCACGTCCTGGGAGAGCGAGGCGGGCGTGCAGATCATTGTCGATGCGCCGTAATAGACACGGCCGACCGGGTTGAGATTGTCCTTGAGATGATCATGCGCGAAGGGTTCGACGATCATCCATGTTCCGTCCGGGGCGAGCGTTTCCCGCACATGCCGTCCGGCGCCCACCGGGTCGCCCATGTCATGCAGGCAGTCGAACATCGCGATCATGTCGTAGTCGCGGCCCGGAAACTGCGCTGCCGCGCTCTGCTCGAAGGTGACCCGATCGGCCACTCCGGCCTTTTCGGCCGCTGCCCTTGCCCTTTCGATCGAGGGGCCGTGATAGTCGAAGCCGACGAATCGCGACGCCGGATAGGCCTGTGCCATCAGGATGGTCGATGCGCCATGGCCGCAGCCGACGTCGGCGACACTGGCGCCTGACCTGAGTTTTTCCTCGACGCCGTCGAGGGCCGGAATCCATTCGGTCACCAGATGGCTGTTGTAGCCGGGACGGAAAAACCGTTCGGTTCCGCGGAAAAGGCAGGTGCTGTGCTCATGCCAGCCGACGCCCTTGCCGGTGCGGAACGCATCGGCGACCTTCGGTTCGTCCACCCACATGGACTGGACGACCTCGAATGCGCCGACGAAAAAGGCCGGGCTGTTCTCCTCGGCAAACACCATCGCCTGCTCCGGCGTCAGGCTGAAACGGTTCGTTGCTTCGTCATAGTCGATATAGTCGGCGGCGGCCTGAGCGCTGAGCCATTCCTGCAGGTAGCGCTCCTTCAACCCGGTTTTCGCCGCAAGCCCCCGGGCATTTACCGGCTCGCCGTCGGCCATCGCCCTGAAAATACCCACCTGGTCGCCGAGCACGACCAGAGCGCCCGTTACCGCGGCGCCGATATCGCCGACGAGGCGGCCGACGAGCGCGTCGAGTTTCTGCATATCCGGTTCACGCATGGAAGCCTCCCATGGCCAGGACAGATTCTTAATTTTAGGATAATTGAATATAACATCAATCGAGACCGGTGGTCCAGCACGCCGCGCGGGCAAGGGTCTCGCGCACGAGATGCGGAACCGGCACATTTCATGGAGATTCGCCACCGCACCCGCATGGACTTGCCGCACTGCCTCGTGGCATAGGGCGCGGGACACGACGAGGCTTCCTTCCATGATCCGCATCGAGAATATCAGCAAGTCCAACAGCCACCGCATCCTCTATATCGAGGCCTCCGCCGCGCTGAACCGCGGGGAGAAGATCGGGCTGGTCGGGCCCAACGGGGCGGGCAAGACGACGCTCTTCCGCATGATCACCGGGCGGGAGCTACCGGACGAGGGGCAGGTTTCCGTCGAGAAGCATGTCTCCATCGGCTATTTCAGCCAGGATGTCGGCGAGATGGCGGGGCGCAGCGCGGTCACCGAGGTGATGGACGGGGCGGGGCCGGTGAGTTCCGTCGCGGCGGAGCTGCGCGAACTCGAGGCGGCGATGGTCGATCCCGACCGGCTGGACGAGATGGATGCGATCATCGAGCGCTACGGCGAGGTGCAGGCGCGCTACGAGGAACTCGACGGCTACGGACTGGAGAGCCGGGCGCGAGAGGTGCTGGCCGGCCTCAGCTTCAGCCAGGAGATGATGGACGGCGACGTCGGCAAGCTTTCGGGCGGCTGGAAGATGCGCGTGGCGCTCGCCCGCATCCTGCTCATGCGGCCGGACGTCATGCTGCTCGACGAGCCGAGCAACCATCTCGACATCGAAAGCCTGATCTGGCTGGAGCAGTTCCTGAAGGGCTATGACGGCGCGCTGCTGATGACCTCGCACGACCGCGAGTTCATGAACCGCATCGTCAACAAGATCATCGAGATCGATGCCGGCTCGCTGACCACTTATTCCGGCGACTACGGCTTCTACGAGCAGCAGCGCGCGCAGAACGAGAAGCAGCAGCAGGCGCAGTTCGAGCGCCAGCAGGCGATGCTCGCCAAGGAGATCAAGTTCATCGAGCGCTTCAAGGCGCGCGCCTCGCATGCCGCGCAGGTGCAGAGCCGGGTGAAGAAGCTCGACAAGATCGAGCGCGTCGAGCCGCCGCGCCGGCGCCAGACGGTGATGTTCGAGTTCCAGCCGGCGCCGCGCTCGGGCGAGGACGTGGTCAGCCTCAAGAATGTCGGCAAGGCCTATGGCAGCCGCGCGATCTACGAGGATTTCAGCTTCCTGATCCGCCGCCGGGAGCGCTGGTGCGTGATGGGCATCAACGGCGCGGGCAAGTCGACGCTGCTGAAGCTCGTCGCCGGCGCCGCGGTACCCGATGCCGGCAGCGTGACGATCGGGGCGAGCGTCAAGGTCGGCTATTTCGCACAGCATGCGATGGATCTCCTCGACGGCGACCTGACCGTGTTCGAATGGCTGGAGGCGGAGTTTCCGCGGGCGGGGCAGGGGCCGCTGCGCACGCTGGCCGGCTGCTTCGGCTTTTCCGGCGACGACGTGGAGAAGAAGTGCCGGGTGCTTTCCGGCGGCGAGAAGGCGCGGCTCGTCATGGCGGCGATGCTGTTCGATCCGCCGAACTTCCTCATCCTCGACGAGCCGACGAACCATCTCGATCTCGACACCAAGGAGATGCTGATCAAGGCGCTGTCGGAATACGAGGGCACCATGCTCTTCGTCTCGCATGACCGCCATTTCCTCGGCGCGCTGTCGAACCGGGTGCTGGAGCTCAACGGCGACGATATCCACCAGTATCCGGGCGGCTATACCGAATATGTCGCCCAGACCGGGCACGAGGCACCGGGCCTCGCAAGCTGACCTGTCGCCGCCGCCGTGATTGCGTTATGACGGGCGCATCGGCGGCGATGTGACGGTGGACCGCTCTATCGAAATGTCAGTGCGCGGGAACAGGATGGCAAAGCGGATCGGGATCGTCGGCGGCGGGCCGGCCGGGCTGATGGCGGCAGAGATGCTGTCCGCGCGCGGCCATGCCGTGACGGTGCTGGAGGCGATGCCGACGGTCGGGCGAAAGTTCCTGCTGGCCGGCAAGTCGGGCCTCAACATCACCCATTCCGAGCCCTATGAGCGCTTCGCCACCCGTTTCGGCGCGGCGAACGGGCATCTGCGTGCGGCGCTCGATGCCTTCCCGCCGGACGATCTGCGGGATTGGGCATCCGGGCTCGGCACGCAGACCTTCGTCGGGTCGTCCGGCCGGGTGTTTCCGACCGTGATGAAGGCCTCGCCCCTGCTGCGCGCCTGGCGGGCGCGGCTGGAAGGGCAGGGGGTCGATATCCGCGTGCGCCATCGCTGGACGGGCTTCGCGCCGGAGGGGCTGGCGGTCGAGACGTCCGGGCGCGCGATTACCATGGCCTTCGATGCGATCCTCGTGGCGCTCGGTGGGGCGAGCTTGCCGCGCCTCGGCTCGGATGCCGGCTGGGTCGGTGCGCTTGCGGAAAGGGGCGTCGATATCGCGCCCTTCCGGCCGGCCAATTGCGGTTTCGATGTCGATTGGCCGGCGTTCTTCGTGGAGAAATTCGCGGGCGCGCCGGTCAAGGGCGTCACGGCGCGCTCGGCGGCCGGGACGATCCCCGGCGAATTCGTCATCTCGGCCTCGGGTGTCGAGGGCAGCCTGATCTATGCCCATGCGGCTGTATTGCGCGATGCGCTGGAGGAAGCCGGGACGGCGATCCTGACGCTCGATCTCGCGCCGGGCCGCACGATGGAGCGGCTGGCTGCGGATCTCGCCCGTCAGGGCGGCAAGGCGAGCTTTTCCACCCGGCTGCGCAAGGGCGCCGGGCTCGACGGAGTGAAGGCGGCTCTGCTGCGGGCCTGCATTCCCGATGCGGCCGCGCTGGCTCCCGCGGCTTTGGCGGCGGCGATCAAGGCGGTGCCGCTCCGCCCCGTGCGTTCGCGGCCGATTGCCGAGGCGATCTCGTCGGCAGGCGGCGTGAGGTTCGACGCCATCGACGAGGGATACATGCTCAAGGCGCTGCCCGGCGTCTTCGTCGCGGGCGAGATGATCGACTGGGAAGCGCCGACCGGCGGCTACCTGCTGACGGCGTGTCTTGCCACCGGCCGTGCGGCCGCGCTCGGGATGGATCGCTGGCTATCCAATAAATAATAGCCCGTATCAGGCGCGTTTCGCCCGTGCCGGCACGTGGCCGAGCGTGGCGGCGGCGTCCTTCAGGCAGGCGAGGTAGCGGTCGCGGTTGGCAAGGCCGTCGGCGCGCGGGGCGACGAGGCAGAGCGTCGCCACGGCATGGCGCTCCTCATCCATGACGGGCACGGCGAAGCAATGGGTGAAGCTGTCGACGATGCTGTTGAAGGTGAAGAAGCCGTCGGCCGAAGATTGCCGCACCTCGGCCAGGAATGCCTGCGGATCGAGCCATTCGCCGCTCGGCAGGCGGAAATCCTCCGGCGGGATGAAGGCGAGGATCTCCGCATCCGTCATATGCGCGACCAGCAGCCGGCCCGAGGCGGTCCACGGGATCGGCACCGACTGGCCCATGTCGGTGGAGATGCGGAAGGGCCGGGCGCCCTCGCGCATGCGCACGACCGTATATTTGTTGCCGTCCAGCATGCAGAACTGCGCGGTTTCGCGCGTCTCGTCGGCAAGCCGGTCGAGCGCCGCCTCGCATTCGCGGGTGAAGTCGAAATGGTTCTCGTAGGCCGCGCCGAGGAAATAGAGCTTGCGGCCGAGATAGACCCGGCCCTCGCCACCGGTGAATTCCAGGATGCCGTTGCGCAAGAGGAGGTTCACCAGTTCATAGACCGATGAGCGCGGCGCGCCGATCTGCGCGGCGATCTCGTTCGGCTTCAGCGGCTGGCGCTTCTGGCGCAGGAAATCGAGGATCTCGAAGGCCCGGTCGAGCCCTCTCGCCCGCTTGCCGCCTGCTTCGTCCGCAATCGCATCCATGCCTGTCCATCCTCATTTGTCGCGCCAGCTTGTCACGCCGGCCGCGGCATCTGTCAATCCGCTCGTTTCCGGCCCCTGCCAGGGAAATTTTCGCCCCCCTCTTGCGGGGCGGAAAAATCGGCATAAGATCGCGCCGTCCGCTATAAAGATCATATGTACACTATATTGGACATAAACGGATGGCAAGCCCGTTCCTGCTGCCGCACAAAAAGGGGATCGACATGAACATTTCCAAGCACCGCCCGTCCGCCTCGCTGCGCAGCCGCCTTCTCGCGGGTGCCGCTGCCGCCGCGGCTCTCCTCGTCCTTGGCGCCGGCACGGCGTCGGCCGCCGCCAACTGCATCAAGGGCGATCGCAAGGCGCCCTATACGATCGGCTGGGCCAACATCTATTCGGTGCCGACCTGGATGAAGCAGACCGAAGGCACGATTGCCGCCGAGGTCGAGACGCTGAAGAAGGACGGCCTCGTCAAGGACCTGATGATCACGGATGCGCAGGGCAACGCCCAGACGCAGATCCAGCATATCCAGTCGATGATCGACGCCAATGTCGACGCCATCGTCGTCATCGCCGGCTCGTCCAACGCGCTCGACCGCGTCATTTCGGATGCCTGCGACAAGGGCATCGCGGTCGTGAACTTCGACAGCCTCGTCAACACCGACAAGGTGACGGCGAAGATCAACACCGATTCCAGTGAATGGGGCGCGGGCGCCGCCAAGTGGCTTGCCGACCAGCTCGGCGGCAAGGGCAAGATCATCGTCATGAACGGCCCGGCCGGCATCTCGGTCAGCGACGACCGCCGCAAGGGCGCCCAGCCGGTGCTCGACGCCAATCCGGGCCTCGAGATCATCACCGAGACGAACACCGAATATAACGTCGCCCCGGCGCAGGAGGCGATGACGAGCCTGCTCTTCGCCAATCCGGAGATCGACGGCGTGCTCTCGCTCGGCGGCGCGCTTTCGGCCGGCTCCGTCATGGCCTTCGACCGCCAGGGCCGCGAGCAGGTTCCGATCACCGGCGAGAATGCCCGCCAGTTCCTGGAACTGTGGAAGGAAAAGGGCCTGAAGGGCTGGGCGACGATGCAGCCGAACTGGCTCGGCGCGCTTTCCGTCTACACGGCCGTGCAGGCGCTGGAAGGCAAGGACGTTCCCGCCTTCATCAAGGTTCCGCTGCCGGTCATCGACGACAGCTCGATCGACGGCTACCTCGCCCGCGCCGACCAGTTCCCGGCCGACGGCTACATCTATTCGGATTACGATCAGGCGCTGTTCGACAAGCTGATCGCGCAGTAAACCCGAAGAGGACGCCGTCATGACGGAACCAAGGCCCCTGCTGGAAGCCCGGCAGGTGTTCAAGGGATTTTTCGGCAATCCGGTTCTGAAGGGCGTCGATATCGCCCTTCTGCCGGGCAGGGTCCATGCCCTGCTCGGCGAGAACGGCGCGGGAAAATCCACGCTGATCAATCTGCTGTCCGGCGCTCTCCAGCCGGACAGCGGCACGATTTCCGTCGACGGCAAGCCGGTCGGGCGCTTCAGCCCGGCCGCCGCCCGCGCGGCCGGCATCGCCGTGGTGCAGCAGGAGCTGAGCCTGACGGCCGACCTGTCGATCGCCGAGAATATCGGCCTCGGCGCCTTCCCGCGCCGCTTCGGCCTCATCGACTATGCTGCGCTCCATCGCGGCGTGCGGGAGGTCTGCGACATGGTGGGCCTCACCGAGCCGCTCGACATGCCGGTCGCCGACCTCGCACTCGGCCGCCGCCAGATGGTGGAGATCGCCAAGGCGCTCTTCCGTAAGCCCCGCGTGCTCATCCTCGACGAGCCGACCTCCTCGCTCTCCGCCCATGAGGCCGGCATCCTCGCCCGCCTCATCGAGACGCTGCGCGACCGCGGCACGGCGCTGCTCTATATCTCCCACCGTCTCAACGAGGTGCAGGCGCTCTGCTCCCACGTCACCGTGCTGAAGGACGGCGGCGTCACCGCCGACCAGTCGCTTGCCGGCATCGACGGGGAGGGGCTGGTGCGCCTGATGGTCGGCCGCGAGACGGGCGATCTCTTCCCGCCGCGCGCCGTTTCCAATCCTGGCACGCGGCGCATCGGCGTCGAGGGCTTTTCCGCCGGCCTCGTGCGCGACATCGGCTTTTTCGCCCATGCGGGCGAGATCGTCGGCATCGGCGGCCTCGTCGGGCAGGGGCAGGAAGACCTGCTGCTCGGCCTTTACGGCGCGATTCCCTCAAAGGCCGACAAGGCTGCGGTTTCCGGCAGGAACGGCCTGCCCGTTCATGTCGAGGCGGCCAATGCGGCCGGCATCGTCTATGTGCCCGCCGACCGCAAGCACGAGGGGCTGGTGCTGCCGCATTCCATCGCCTCCAACCTCATCCTGCCCTCTCTCGGCCGGCTTGCGCGTGGGGGCCTGCGCGACCGGGCCGCGGAAACCGGGCTGATCGCCGATGTCGCCCGCCGGCTCACCATCAAGGGCGACGTCGCCCGTCCGGTGCAGGCGCTTTCGGGCGGCAACCAGCAGAAGGTGGCGCTCGCCAAGTGGCTGCCGCTGGACCCGTCCGTGCTGCTGCTCAACGATCCGACGCGCGGCGTCGACATCGAGACCAAGCGCGAGATCTACCTCATGCTGCGCGCCTTCGCCGCCGAGGGCCGGCTCGTCATCCTCGCAAGCTCCGATACGCCCGAGCTCGTGCATTTGTGCGACCGCGTCGTGGTGCTGCGCGAGGGCCGCGTCGCGGCGACGCTGTCGGGCGACGCCATCAGTGAAGAGGCCATCGTCGGCGCGGCCATGGGCATCGACAGAAAGGGAGCGGCCGCATGAGCGCTGTTTCGTCCTCCGGCTGGCTCTACGGCGCCGTCCAGCGCCGCCGCAACCGCGGCCTCGGCGGCCTCTATCTCGTCGTCGCCGCCTTCCTGATCCTTTATGCCGTGCTCTTTCCGGGCATCCTTTCCGTCGGCGGCTTTTCCAAGTTCACGCAGAACTGGTTCCCGCTGGCGCTCGTCACCATGGCGCAGGCGCTGCTGATGCTGAACGGCGGCATCACGCTCGCCATCGGCCCGCTCGTCAGCCTCGGCGCGGTCATCGCCGCGACCACCATGGAGGGCGTCCTCGGCGTGCCGGGCGGCTTCCTCGCCGTCGCCTTCACCGGCCTTGCCATCGGCGCCGTCACCGGGGCCATCGTCGCGCATCTGCGCCTGCCGGCGATCATCGTGACGCTGGCCGGCTCCTTCATCATCACCGGCGTCGCGCTGATCCTCCTTCCGCGTCCGGGCGGCTTCATCCCCGGCTGGCTCTCGACGACGCTTGCCGGCCACACGCCGGTCGCCTTCCTGCTGCTCGTCGTCATCCTCGTGCTCTGGAAGGCGTTTCTGGCAACGCCGCTCGGCCTCGGCATCTATGCGGCGGGCGACAATCCCGTCGGCGCCTTCCGCTCCGGCGTTCCGGTCGAACGGGTGAAGATCGTCTCCTTCGCGCTTTCCGGCCTGCTGGCGGCGCTGGCCGGCCTCTTCGTCGCGGCGCAGACCGGCTCGGGCGACCCGGTCATCGGCAATCCCTTCACGCTGAACTCGATTGCCGCGGCCGTGCTCGGCGGCGTCGGCTTCCTCGGCGGCAAGGGCACGATGCGCGGGGCGATCTGCGGCAGCCTGCTGCTCTCCGTCATGATCAACGTGATGTTCTTCCTCGGCTTCCCACCCGTCGCGCAATATGTCGCGCAGGGCCTGATCATCGTCGGCGCCGTCGCGGTGCCGGAACTTCTCGGCGTCTGGAGGGCAAGGCGATGAATGCAGTGCGATCCCTGTTCCGCAACCCGCCGCTCCTGACCTTCGTGCTGGTGGCGCTCGTCTGGCTCGTCGCAGGCCTCACGCTGCGCGGCTTCGGCGCCTACGGGCACCTGCGCTACCTTCTGGAGCTTGCCGCCGTCATCGGCATCGCGGCGGCCGGACAGACGCTCGTCATCCTGATGGGCGGCATCGACCTTTCGGTCGGCGCGGTCATCACCGTCACGGCGATCCTCCTGCCGCTGATCTCCCCCGCCTGGGACCCGACCGGCCTCGTCGGCATCGTCCTTGCGCTGGCGATTGCCGCCGGCATCGGTTTCCTCAACGGCGCGGGGGCGGCTTATCTCCGCGTGCCGCCGATCATCATGACGCTCGCCATGGCGACCTTCCTGCAGGGCCTGCTCGTCATCGTCGCCGGCGGCAGCGCGGTCACGGTCAGCAATCCGGCGGTCATCCTGCTCGGGCAAGCCCGGCCGCTCGGCATTCCCGCCGGCGTGATCCTCTGGGTCGTCGTGTCGGCCGCCGTGCTGCTGCTCATCCACCGTATGCCCATCGGCGCGCGCTTCCTCGCCCTCGGGGCCAATCCGCTGGCGACGCGGCTTTCCGGCGTCAGCGTCACGCGCAACACGCTGATCCTTTATGCTCTCTCGGGCTTCTTCGCGGGCCTTGCCGGCATCCTGGTGCTCGGCATGAATCGGCAGGGCTATGTCGGCATCGGCGATCCCTATCTCCTGACGTCGATCGCGGCCGTCGTGCTCGGTGGCACCTCCATCCTCGGCGGGCGCGGCACCTATGCCGGCACCATTCCGGGCGCGATCCTGCTCGTCACCACGACGGCGCTGATCACGGTGGTCAATGCCTCGCCCGGCTGGCGCTCGATCATGTTCGGCACGCTGATCCTCGCGCTGCTGCTCATTTCCGGCCGAGAGGCGCGGCGATGAGCATGCGCTACGGCGGGCCGGTCATCGACCCGCACCACCATCTCTGGGACCTGTCGCTCGGGCGTCACCCTTGGCTGGAAAGGGCGTGGGCGACCGGCGGCGAGATGGTCTATGGCAGCCTCGCGCCGATCCTGAAGGACTACGGCATCGCCGAATATCGCGCCGATGCCGCGCGGCAGGACATCGTCGCCACGGTGCATGTCGAAGCCGGCTGGTCGGACGCGCATCCGCTGGAGGAAAGCCGCTGGCTGGACGGGCTCGACCGTTCCTGTGGCATCGCGCGGCGCTATGTCGCCCGCGTCCCCCTCGACAGTCCCGATGTCCTTCGCCTGCTCGAGGCGGAGGCGGCCAATCCGAACGTCGTCGGCATCCGCGACATCGTGAGCTGGCACCCGGAGCCGGCAAAGAGTTTTGCGCCGCGCCCGCATCGCATGGCCGATCCCGCCTGGCGCCGGGGGCTTGCCCATCTCGCCCGCCCCGGCCTCGTCTTCGACCTGATGCTCTATCCCTGGCAGATGGACGAGGCGGTCGATCTCGTGCGCGCCTTTCCCGACACGCTCTTCGCGCTCAACCATGCCGGCAGCCCGGCGGACCGGAGCGAGGCGGGCATGGCGCTCTGGAGGAGCGGCCTGCGGGCGCTCGGCCGCGAGCCGAACGTGCGGCTGAAGATTTCCGACCTCGTCGCCTATGACAATGAATGGACGCTCGAAAGCCTGCGGCCGGTCATCGAGCACGCGCTCGACTGCTTCGGACCGGCGCGCGCGATGTTCGCCAGCGATTTCCCGGTGGCCGGCTTGCATGCCTCCTTCGACGAGGTCTACGAGGTCTTTCGCACCGTCGCCGCGCCGCTTTCGCTCGACGAGCAGCGCGCCCTTTTCTTCACGACCGCCAACGAGACCTACCGCCTCGGGATGGGAGAACACCATGTCTGACCTTCACGCCGCCACCGACAATCCGATGATCGACGACCGCATCCGCGGCTTTCCGCCGGGCCATGCGCCGCTTGCGCTCGATGCCATCGGCAGGCAGGGCTGGAAGCCCTTCGACGGCAGTATGGCGCTGCCGCTGATCTCGCTCGACCGGCAGGCCTTCGCCGCCAATGTGGACCTGATGATGGCCTATGTGAAAGGTCAGGGCGTCGAGATCGCCCCGCATGCCAAGACGCCGATGTCGACGGCGATTTCCGGCGCGCTGCTGGCCGCGGGCGCGTGGGGCACGACCGTCGCCGATATCCGCCAGACCGCCGTGCTGCTGAAGGCCGGCCAGCGCCGGCTCATGCTTGCCAACGAGATCGGCGGCCTTGCCGCTGCCCGTCGCCTTGCCGCGCTGCTCGCCGGCTATCCGACGGCGGAGATACATATATTCGTCGATTCGCTTCCGCTTGCCGAGGCACTGCGCACGGCCTGGCAGGAGCGCGGCGACCTGCCGCCGCTCGGCCTTCTGGTCGAGTTCGGTGCCGGTCGCGCCGGTGCGCGCAGCGCCGAGGCCGCCGGGGCGATCCTCGACGCGATCCTTGCGGCGGAAACGCCAACCTTCCGGCTGACCGGCATCGCCGCCTATGAGGGCGCCGCCGCGACCGCCGACGCCGACGAGACGCTCAGCCGGATCGACGGCCTGATGCGGCTCACGGCGGATTTCCTGCCGAAGGTGCGCGCCCGCATCGGCAGCGAGCGGCCGCTGGTTGTGACAGCGGGCGGTTCGGTCTTCTTCGACCGGGTCGTCGCCGGGCTTTCCGCCGCCGTCAAGGCCGATCCCGATTGCCGGCTGGTGCTGCGCTGCGGGGCGATCTTCTTCCACGACCACGGCATCTACGAGCGTGGCCTTGCCGGCCTCGATGCGCGCGGCGGCTTCCGTATCGGCGAGGAGACCGTGTCGGCCTCCGGGGGCTTCCAGCCGGCGCTCAGGGTCTGGGCGGAGGTGCTGTCGCGCCCCGAGTCGGGCCTTGCGATCTGCGGCATGGGCCTTCGCGACGTCGCCATCGACCAGGGCCTGCCGCGACCGTTGGCGCTTTACCGGAACGGCGCGCGGCTTGGCGATTTCACCGGCGCCGAGGTGCTGCGCCTCAACGACCAGCACGCCTTCGTCGCCCTGCCGGGGGCAGGCGATGTTGCCATCGGCGATGTTGTCGAGTTCGGCATCTCGCATCCCTGCACCTGCCTCGACCGGCACGCCATCCTCTACGGCTTCGACCCGGACCATACGGTGACGGCCGCCTATCTCACCAGCTTCGGCTGATCCTCCCCAAGCAAGCACAGAAGAAAAGGAAAACACGCGATGATCCAGCGTTACCAGAAGGGTTCGCGCATGAGCCAGGCCGTCAGCTATGGCGGTCTCGTCTACATTGCCGGCCAGGTCGCCGAAGACCGCAAGGCCGGCATCGAAGCCCAGACCCAGGACGTGCTCGGCAAGATCGACGCCCTTCTGAAGGAAGCCGGCACGGATCGCTCGAAGCTCCTTGCCGTCAATGTCTTCTTGCCGGCGATCGTGGATTTCGATGCGATGAACGGTGTCTATGATGCGTGGATCGATCCAGCCAATCCGCCGGCCCGCGCCTGCGTCGAGGCCCGCCTTGCCGATCCCGACCTGCGCGTCGAAATGACCGCCGTCGCCGCCCTCTGAGGGCGGCCCCTGCCCGGACTGGAGACCCCCATGCACAGCGGACTTGTCAACCCGATCGATTTCGCGCTGGACGGCCGGCAGGCCGGGCATCTCGCCATTCCCTATTCGGTCGACCGCTCGCCCTATTACCAGATCCGCATCCCGATCCTGCGCCTGAAGAACGGCGCGGGACCGAGCCTTCTGCTGATGGCGGGCAACCATGGCGACGAATATGAGGGCGAGCTTCAGCTCGGGCGGCTGATGCGGCTTCTCGATGCGGCGAAGATCCGCGGCGCCGTCACCATCCTGCCGATGGCGAACCTGCCGGCGGTGATGGCGGCCAAACGCTGCTCGCCCTTCGACGGCGGCAATCTCAACCGCGCCTTTCCGGGCGATCCCGCCGGCACGCCGACGGCGCGGCTGGCGCATTTCCTCGAGCACACGCTGTTCCCGCAGCACGACGCAGTGCTCGACCTCCATTCCGGCGGCACCTCCATGGCGCATCTGGCCTGCACGCTCATCGAGCGGCAGGCCGATGCCGCGCGTTTCGAGCGCTCGCTCGACCTGATGCGGGCGATGGGCGCGGCCCATGCCTTCATCGCCGACAACGGGCCGGCGGCGCCGACCTCGATGGGGGCCGCCGGCCGGGCCGGCACGATCGGCCTTTCCGGCGAATTCGGCGGCGGCGGAACGGTGACGCCTGACAGCATGGCCTTCACGGCGGCGGCCATCGACCGGCTGCTCCTGGCGCTCGGCATTATCGAGAAGCCCGTCCTGTCGCGGCAGGCCCTGCCCGCGCCGCCCGCGCTTCAGCTTCTCTCGCTGTCGCGGCACAGCCAGGGCATCTATGCCAGCCGGCGCGGCTGGTTCGAGCCGGCCGTCGCGCTCGGCGCGCATGTGGCGGCCGGCGACCTTGCCGGCTGGTATCACGATCTGGAGCGACTGGACGACGGCGAGGAGGCGCTGCGCTTTGCCGAAGGCGGCATCGTCATCTCCCACCGGCTGCACACGGACAGTGAGGCCGGCGACTGCCTGATCCAGGTGGCCGAGCCGATCAGCGGCTGATCGCCGCCACCGCCTCGCCCACCCAGTCGAGGCGTCTGGCCGGAATGAGCCCGTAATTGTAGAAATTGACGCCGTCGACGCCCGCTTCGACGGCGTTTTTCACGCGCGCGGTCAGGATGTCCGGGCCGTCGACCTCGGGATAGAAGACGCGAAGGCCGAGCCCCAGGAATTTGTCCGGCCCGAGCAGCGTCCGGCCAGTGCGGATGACCTCGCCGACGGCCTCGGGCGTCATGTCGTAGCAGCAGAGGATCGCCCCGTCGCAGAGCCTGCCGACGGCGGCAAGGTCGACGCCGCCGAGCCAGCCGTCCTTGAGGTCGATCAGCACGATGCGCGTCGCCGGGTCGGCGGCGGCCCTGATCTCGCCGATCAGGCTCGTCACCGGCTCGCTGCGCCAGGCGAGGAAGGCGTGAAGCTCGGGATGGGCGCGGAAGGTGTCGATGCCGGCTTCCGGGAAATCGGGGAACTGTCGCTCCGGCACGGCGCGCTCGCAAAGCTCGGCGATGAAGCGGGCGACCGTCCTGCGCGCGCCCTCCACCGGCACGCCGGCCTTTTCGGCCCGCGCGGTGCAATGGTCGCAGAAGCAGAGCGAGAGCAGGAAGTCGTCCTCGGCATTGAGGCCGACGCCGTCCTTCTCGTGGTGGTATTCATGGGCAAAGCCCATGAAGTTCGGGCTCTCCAGCTCCAGCATGTCGGGCTTGTGGTTCGTCGTGATGTCGCGGACGAGGGTCACGACATAGTCGCGCGCGGCGGGGCTGGAGGGGCAGAGATTGTAATAGTTGGCATTGCCGAAGGCATTGCGGGTGACATGCCCGGGATGCAGCATGCCGAGGCGGCTGTTGTGCAGGCAGACCGTCCAGCAGGAGACCTTGAGGCCGGTCTGCGCCCGTGCCTTGGCCAGCGCCGCCAGCATGTCGCCGCGCTCGGCGACGTTTTCGGCCATCAGCGGGCGGATCGTCTTGTCCCGCCAGAGGCTTTCGTCCGGCCGGAAATAGACCGTGCCGTCCTCCGGGAAATAGGCCTTCTGCTGCGGGCTGCGCGGCTGAAGGAAGCGGCCGGCATGGTAGGAGGTGGCCATGCTGACCGTGTTCAGCCCGGCGCGGCCGGCAAGGTCGGCGGCGAGCGCCTCCAGTCCCTGGTCCTGGATGTCCCAGGGATAGGTCCACATGGAAAGATGCATGGCGCGCTCCCGTCTACTCTGTCCATTTTATAGAACATATGTCCATAATAGTGTCCATATGGATTTTCGCCCGGAAGGGGCCGGGCTTGCATTTGTGCAAGAAAGCGCCGCCTTCGCCCTTCAGGCGGGATCACGCAGAGCGGGCCGGAAGGGCGGTGGGGCGGCTTCGGGCGGGCCTGCTGGCATTTTCGACGCATTGGATGTCGCGAACCGGAGGGATTCCTTGCAAGACCCGGCGTAGCTTTCCGCCATTGCAGGGGCTTGCGCTGCCGCGAGCGGCCTGAAATATGCACCGAGCCGTTCACGCGGCCGCAAAAAAGGGGATCGCCGGCGCCTGCCCGCAGCACCGGCCGAACGCGAGATGAGACCGATGAAAAGCTATGTGCTGACCGTAACCTGCCAATCGACCCGCGGCATCGTCGCTGCGATCACCGGCTACCTGGCCGAGAAGGAATGCAATATCGTGGATTCGTCGCAGTTCGACGACCTCGAGACGGGCCTGTTCTTCATGCGCCTCACCTTCACCAGCGAGGGCGGCGCAACGCAGGACGATATCGATGCCGGCTTCGCTCCGATCTCCAAGAAATTCGCGATGGTCCACCGGTTCCACAACAGCGACGAGCGCATGAAGGTGCTGCTGATGGTCTCGCGCTTCGGCCATTGCCTCAACGACCTGCTCTACCGCTGGAAGATCGGCGCGCTGCCGATCGACATCGTCGGCGTCGTCTCCAACCATTTCGATTACCAGAAAGTCATCGTCAACCACGATATCCCCTTCCATCACGTCAAGGTGACGAAGGAGAACAAGCCGCAGGCCGAGGCACGGCTGATGGAAGTCGTCGAGCAGTCCGGCGCCGAACTCATCGTTCTCGCCCGCTACATGCAGGTCCTGTCGGACGCCGTCTGCAAGAAGATGTCGGGCCGCATCATCAACATCCACCACTCGTTCCTGCCGTCCTTCAAGGGGGCCAACCCCTACAAGCAGGCCTTCGAGCGCGGCGTGAAGCTGATCGGCGCGACGGCGCACTATGTGACGGAAGACCTCGACGAGGGTCCGATCATCGAGCAGGACGTCGCGCGCATCACCCATGCGCAGTCGGCGGACGACTATGTCTCGATCGGCCGCGACGTGGAGAGCCAGGTGCTCGCCCGCGCCGTGCACGCCCATATCCACCACCGGGTCTTCATGAACGGCAACAAGACCATCGTCTTCCCGCCGAGCCCGGGCTCCTACAAGTCGGAGCGCATGGGCTGAAACGATAAAAGGCCGGCGTAATGCCGGCCTTTCTGTTTGCAGTGCCTCGGGCAGCTTTCGCCTGGAAGTTTCGCCGCATTTCCGAACGCAAAACCGCTTCGCACTTTTGCTGGAAATGCTCTAGAGGCGCGCGCCGGCGAAATGGGCGATCTGCGCGCCGAGTTCGTAATAGCCTTCGCGCACTGTGCGGAAGGACTGCGCCTCGGGCTCGCTGACGGGCAGCGGCAGGTCCATTTCGGCGATCTCGCCGGCAATGAGCTGGGCGAGGGTGCGGCCGAAGACCGTGCCGGGCGCGATGCCGCGGCCGTTATAGCCGGAAAAGCCGATGACGTTTTCGGCAAGGCGGTGGAAGCGCGGCAGGCTGTCGGAGGTCATGCCGATCTTGCCGTACCATTCCGCCTCGAAGGCGATGTCGCCGATCGCCGGGAACAGCTTCTTCAGGGCGCGGCGCGCCCAGGCCTTGTGGATGCCGGTGCCGGTGCCGCGCAGCGCGCCGACGCTGCCGAAGACGAGACGGCCGCGCTTGTCGAAGCGGAAGGAGGAGAGGACTTCCTTCGTGTCCCATGCGCCCTGCTTTTCCGGCAGGATCTTTGCCTGCATCTCCGGCGAGAGCGGCACGGTGGCGAAGTTGAAATAGGGAAGATGCACGAGCTCGGTGCGAACTTCGTTCCATGGGGCGACCGTATAGGCGTTGGTGGCGACGACCACCCAGTCCGCCGTGACCGTGCCGCGTGTTGTCTTGACCGTCCAGCGCTTGCCGTTCCGCTCCGCGCCCGTCACCGGGCTGCCGGTGAAGACCTTCGCACCGGCGGCGATGGCGGCGCGGGCAAGGCCGCGCACATAGGCGAGCGGCTGGATCGTGCCGGCGCGCAGGTCGAGCAGCGAGCCTGCATAGGCGTCCGTGCCGACCTTCACCGCCGTCTCGGCGGCGTCGAGCAGGCGCACCGGGGCGCCGCGGCGGGCCCATTGCTCGGCGCGCTGCTTGAGTTCGTCGAAGCCGGACTGGCCGACGGCGCAGTGCAGCGTGCCGACGGGATTGATCTCGCAATCGATGGCGTGTTTCTCGACGAGGTCGAAGACGAGGCGGGGCGCATTGCCGAGCACTTCGAGCAGGCGGCCGCCATAGACGTCGCCGAGCACGCCGGGCAGTTCGTCGGGCATCACCCACATGCCGGCATTGACGAGGCCGACATTGCGGCCGGAGCCGCCATAGCCGATTTCCGCCCCTTCGAGCACGACGACGCGCGTGCCGCGCTCGGCAAGATGAAGGGCGGTCGAAAAGCCGGTGAAGCCGCCGCCGACAATGACGACGTCCGCCTCGGTCGAGCCGGAAAAGGCGGCGGTTTCGGGGGCGGGCGGGGCAGTCATCTCCCAAAGGCCATGGGAGCGCGGATCGTTGAGCATGGTGGTGTGTCTTTTAAAGGAGGAAGATCTTCCCTCGCACAATCGGCCAAGTGCCACCATGACTAAAGCAAAAAATGCGAACGGGGTCATGCCCCCGCCGCATCAAGCCGTCGCGCAGGTCCCTCAGGGAACCTCCTTGGCGATCCAGGCGCGAAAGGCCTGGCTCAGCGGGTTTTCGAGCTTTCCCTCGGGCACGACGAGATAATAGCTGTTCTCGGTCTGCATCGGGCGGTCGAAGACGACGGCGAGGCGGCCGTTCTCCAGCTCCTGTTCGATGAGATATTTCGGCAGCAGCGCGAAGCCGAGGCCGGCGACGGCCGATTCGATGACCATGGCGAACTGGTCGAAGCGGTGGCCGCGATAGGCGGTGTCGGCCGAGCCGCCGTTCAGCTCGAACCATTGCGCCCAGAGTTTCGGGCGGGTCGCGAGATGCAGCAGCGGCGCCTTCTCCAGATCCTTCGGCTCGGCAAGGCTCCAGGATTTCAGGAGTTCGGGACTTGCGGCCGGCAGAATCTCCTCGCTGCAGAGATAGGAGCAGGCCGCGCGGGCCCAGACGGGCTGGCCGTAATGGATCGCGAGGTCGAAATTCTCCTCGTCGAAATCGAACGGCGCCGAGCGGGAGGCGATGTTGATGATCGTGCCGGGATTTTCGGCGAGGAAACCCGGAATGCGCGGCGTCAGCCAGCGGCTGCCGAAGGTCGGCAGCGTGGCGATGGCGAGGCTGTGCTCGGAGGAGGCCGACGCCATGGCGCGCAGCATGGTCTCTTCCGTCTGGTGCAGCAGCTTGCGCACTTCCGGCAGGAAGCGGCGGCCGTCGTCGGACAGCACGACGCGCTGGCGCACGCGCTCGAAGAGCAGAACGCCGAGCTGTTCCTCGAGGTCCTTTATCTGGCGGCTGACGGCGCTCTGGGTGAGATTCAGTTCATGCGCCGCCTGCGTGAAGCTGCCGTGGCGGGCAGCGCATTCGAACGCTTGCAGCGTGGTGACGTCCGGGATCAGCCTGCGACTGAGCTTCATTCATTCCTCGCATCAACATAGTCAGAACGGTCGCAATCGCTTGGAGAAACGATCCGGTATTATCCGTTTTGAGAATGATCAGGGCCTCCCACCCTTCTAAAGCAATTTCCGGAAAAGTGTGAGCGCTTTTCCGGCGGAAATTGCGCAACCATGAGACGAGACTGTTCGCCATGAAAGCAAATGCACAGGTTTCTGCCGACAAGATCCGCGCGGATTTCTCTGCCGCCATGTCCGCCATGTATCGCGACGAGGTTCCGGCCTATGGCACGCTGATGTCGCTGGTCGCCGATGTGAACGCGGAGACGCTTGCCGCCGACCCGCATCTGAAGGCGCGTCTCGACGCGACGGATTCGCTGGAGCGCATTTCCGAGGAGCGCCACGGCGCCATCCGTCTCGGCACGCCGGCAGAGCTTTCCATGATGCGCCGCGTCTTCGCCGTCATGGGCATGTTCCCGGTCGGCTACTACGATCTTTCCACGGCCGGCGTGCCGGTTCATTCCACCGCCTTCCGTCCGGTCGGCGCGGAAAGCCTCAGCCGCAACCCGTTCCGCGTCTTCACCTCGCTGCTGCGCCTCGATCTCATCGCCGATGCCGCGCTGCGCGAGGAAGCGGCCGCGGTTCTGGCGGCCCGGAAAATCTTCACCGACGAGGCGGTTGCGCTGGTCGAAAAGGCCGAGCGCGACGGCGGCCTCAATGCGGTCGATGCCGCCCGTCTCGTCGCGGAAGTGCTGGAAACCTTCCGCTGGCACGACCACGCCATCGTCAGCGCCGACATGTACAGGCGCCTGCACGACGCGCACCGGCTGGTCGCCGACGTCGTCTCCTTCAAGGGCCCGCATATCAACCACCTGACGCCGCGCACGCTCGACATCGACAAGGTGCAGGCGCGCATGCCGGAAGAGGGCATCGCCCCCAAGGCCGTCGTCGAGGGCCCGCCGACCCGCAAGTGCCCGATCCTCCTGCGCCAGACCTCATTCAAGGCGCTGGAAGAGGCCGTTTCCTTTATCGGTGAGGACGGACGCTGGCAGGAGGGCTCGCACACCGCCCGCTTCGGCGAGATCGAGCAGCGCGGCGTGGCGCTGACGCCGAAGGGCCGCGCGCTCTACGACCAGCTGCTGAACGAGACCCGCGCCCGCGTGCGCCCGGCCGCCGACGGTTCCAATGCCGGCGACTACGAGGCGGCGCTCGCCGACGTCTTCAAGGCCTTCCCGGACGACTGGGACGGTATCCGCAAGGCGGGCCTCGGCTATTTCCGCTATTCGCTGACGGAGAAGGGCATGTCCGTCACCGGTCGCAACGCCGATCTGGAAACCGCCATCGAAGCCGGCCTCATCCAGTTCGACCCGATCGTCTACGAGGATTTCCTGCCGGTCAGCGCCGCGGGCATCTTCCAGTCGAACCTCGGCGACGATGCGACGCAGGACTTCGTCGCAAGCCCCAACCAGGTGGTGTTCGAGCGCGATCTCGGCGGCGCGGTGCTGGATGAATTCGCACATTATGCCGGCATCCAGCGCGCCTCGCTTGAAATGTGCCTCGGCATCGTCAACATGGCGGCCGCCGCGGAATAATGGACGCCAGCATGATCGAGGCAGGGCATATCGAAGCGCTGAAAAGCCTCGTCGGTGAGAAGGGTCTTCTCACCGAGCCCGCCGACATGGCCGCTTACGAGACCGGCGCGCGCTACGACAAGGGACGCGCCGCCTTCGTCGCCCGCCCGGCGACGACCGCGGAAACCTCCGCCGTCGTTTCCTATTGCGTGCGGAACGCCATCGCCCTCGTGCCGCAATCCGGCAATACCGGCCTCGTTTCCGGCTCGACGCCGGACGGGAGCGGAAGCCAGGGCATCCTCAGCCTCGACCGCCTGACCGCGCCTTTCGAACTGGACCGCGTCAACCGCACGGTGAAGGCAGGCGCGGGCCTTCGCCTTTCCGATCTCAATGGCAGGCTGGAAGAGGCCGGCCTCTTCTTCCCGATCGACCTCGGCGCCGATCCGCGCCTTGGCGGCATGATCGCGACGAATACCGGCGGCTCGCGCTTCCTGCGCTACGGCGATGTCCGCCGCAACACGCTCGGTCTCACCGTCGTTCTTGCCGACGAGGCGGGCACCGTGCTCGACCTCTCGTCCGGCCTGCGCAAGAACAATACCGGCATCGACTGGAAGCAGCTCTTCATCGGCACCTCCGGCGCCTTCGGCATCGTCACCGAATGCGTGCTGAATCTCGAGCCCGCACCGAAGCAGTCGGCGACGGCGCTCCTCGTGCCGGCTTCGGAAGAACAGGTCGCGACCCTGCTGGTCGCCATGGAAGATGCGCTCGGCAGCTACCTTTCAGCCTTCGAGGGCATGTCCGGCAATGCCGTGCGCGCCGCGCTCGATCATGTGCCCTCGCTGCGCAATCCCTTCCAGGGCGGCATCGTGCCGGACTTCGTGATCCTCGCGGAAATCTCCCGCTCCACCCCGCCGCGCGAGGGCGAGCAGCCGCTCGACGCGGTGCTGGAGGAAGTCCTGGCCGCGATCTGGGAGCGGGAGGACGCGCCGCTGGCTGACGCCTTCGTCGGCCCGCCGCACGAGATCTGGGCGCTGCGCCATGCGCTGTCCGAGGGCGTGAAGCATAGCGGGCGATTGATCGCCTTCGATCTTGCCTTCCGCCGGGGTGACATCATGCCCTTCCTCGCCCATATGAAGGCGGAAATGCCTGATCACTTCGAGGACGTGACGATCTGCGACTTCGGCCATATCGGCGATGGCGGCGTGCACTTCAACCTCGTCGTGGCGAAGGACGATCCGCGCCTTGCCGATCCCGATTTCGAGGCGGACCTGCGCGAATGGGTCTTCACCGTCGCGGTCGAGCGGTTCGAGGGAAGCTTTTCCGCCGAGCACGCCATCGGCCGCAAGAACCAGGCCTTCTACGACAGATACACCCCGGACGAGATCCGCAGGCTTGCGGCCGGGTTGAAAACCATCACTTCGCCGGGCCCGCTCGGCGCCATCACCTTCTGAGATGCAACAGGGAGATACCCGATGACGAAAGTCGACGTGAAAACCGAAACCGCAGCCCTTCTCGACAAGCTCGGCGTTGCCCGCGCGGCCTGGCAGGGTGGCGACATGGCCTCCTTCAGCCCGGTCAGCGGCGAAGAGATCGGCAAGCTGAAGACCGTCTCCGCCGCCGAGACGAACAAGGCGATCGACGCCGCCCACGAAGCCTTCAAGGCCTGGCGTCTCGTTCCGGCTCCCAAGCGCGGCGAACTCGTCCGCCTGCTCGGCGAAGAGCTGCGCGCCTCCAAGGCCGATCTCGGCCGCCTCGTCTCCATCGAAGCCGGCAAGATCACCTCCGAAGGCCTCGGCGAAGTGCAGGAAATGATCGACATCTGCGATTTCGCCGTCGGTCTCTCCCGCCAGCTCTACGGCCTGACGATCGCCACCGAGCGCCCCGGCCACCGCATGATGGAAACCTGGCACCCGCTGGGCGTCGTCGGCATCATCTCGGCCTTCAACTTCCCGGTCGCCGTCTGGTCGTGGAACGCGGCGCTTGCGCTCGTCGCCGGCAATTCCATCGTCTGGAAGCCGTCTGAAAAGACCCCGCTGACGGCGCTCGCCTCGCAGGCGATCTTCGAGCGCGCGCTCGCCCGCTTCGGCGATGCGCCGGCGAACCTGTCGCAGGTCCTCATCGGCGACCGCGCCATCGGCGAAGCCCTCGTCGACAACCACAAGGTCGCGCTCGTCTCGGCCACCGGCTCCACCCGCATGGGCAAGGAAGTCGGCCCGCGCCTCGCCAAGCGTTTCGCCCGCTCGATCCTCGAGCTCGGCGGCAATAATGCCGGCATCGTCTGCCCCTCGGCCGACCTCGACATGGCGCTGCGCGCCATCGCCTTCGGCGCCATGGGCACCGCCGGCCAGCGCTGCACGACGCTGCGCCGCCTCTTCGTGCATGACAGCGTCTACGACCAGCTCGTTCCGCGCCTGAAGAAGGCCTACACCAGCGTTTCCGTCGGCAACCCGCTGGAAACCTCCGCTCTCGTCGGCCCGCTGGTCGACAAGCAGGCCTTCGACGGCATGCAGAAGGCAATCGCAGCGGCCAAGGCCGAGGGCGGTTCCGTCACCGGCGGCGAGCGCGTCACCGAAGCCGGCAAGGATACGGCCTACTACGTCAAGCCCGCCATCGTCGAAATGCCGAAGCAGGCCGGCCCGGTTCTCGAAGAAACCTTCGCGCCGATCCTCTACGTCATGAAGTATTCCGACTTCGAAGCCGTGCTGGAAGACCACAATGCCGTTTCGGCCGGTCTCTCCTCGTCGATCTTCACGCTCAACGTTCAGGAAGCCGAGCGCTTCCTGTCGGCCGACGGTTCGGACTGCGGCATCGCGAACGTCAATATCGGCACCTCGGGCGCTGAAATCGGCGGCGCATTCGGCGGCGAGAAGGAAACCGGCGGCGGCCGCGAATCCGGCTCCGACGCCTGGAAGGCCTATATGCGCCGCGCCACCAACACGGTGAACTACTCGAAGGCACTGCCGCTCGCCCAGGGCGTCTCCTTTGATATCGAATAAGGGCGACATCGAGTAACCGACCATGAACAGCCAGACCAAGATCGAGGAGGCGGGCTTCGTGCCCGCCTCGCGCATCGCCGCCATCGGCGTTTCGAAAATCCTGCAGATCGGCGCCCGCGCGAGCGCCATGAAGAAGGAAGGCCTGCCGGTCATCATCCTCGGCGCCGGCGAGCCTGACTTCGATACGCCCGACAACGTCAAGGCCGCCGCCAAGGCTGCCATCGACAAGGGCGACACCAAGTACACCGCGCTCGACGGCACGCCGGAACTGAAGAAGGCAATTTCCGAAAAATTCCGCCGCGAGAACGGCGTCGATTACGCAATCGACGAAGTCACCGTCGCGACGGGCGCCAAGCAGATCCTCTTCAACGCCTTCATGGCGACGGTCAATCCGGGCGACGAGGTGATCATCCCGACGCCCTACTGGACGTCCTATTCCGACATCGTGGAAATCTGCGGCGGCGTGCCGGTGCTGATCCCCTGCGACGCGGAAGCCGGCTTCCGCCTGAAGGCCGAACAGCTGGAAAAGGCGATCACGCCGAAGACCCGCTGGGTGCTCTTCAACTCGCCGTCGAACCCGTCGGGCGCCGCCTACAGCGAGGCCGACTACCGCCCGCTGCTCGACGTGCTGCTGCGCCATCCGCATGTCTGGCTGATGGTCGACGACATGTACGAGCACATCGTCTATGACGGCTTCAAATTCGTGACCCCGGTCGCCATCGAGCCGCGCCTGAAAAGCCGCGCGCTGACGATCAACGGCGTCTCGAAGGCCTATGCGATGACCGGCTGGCGCATTGGCTATGCCGGCGGCCCCAAGGCGCTGATCAAGGCGATGGCCGTGATTCAGAGCCAGGCGACCTCCTGCCCGTCCTCGGTCAGCCAGGCCGCTTCGGTCGAGGCGCTGAACGGCCCCCAGGACTTCCTGAAGGACCGCCAGGCAAGCTTCAAACACCGTCGCGACCTCGTCGTCTCCGCGCTCAACGCCATTCCCGGCCTTGCCTGCCGCACCCCGGAAGGCGCGTTCTACACCTTCTCCGGCTGCGCCGGCGTGATCGGCAAGACGACGCCGAAGGGCAAGCGCATCGAGGCCGACAGCGACTTCACGGATTACCTCCTCGAAGACGCGAATGTCGCCGTCGTCCCGGGCTCGGCCTTCGGCCTCTCGCCCTATTTCCGCATCTCCTACGCCACGTCGGAAGCGGAACTGACGGAAGCGCTGAAGCGCATCGCAGAGGCCTGCGCACGGCTCTCCTGAGCTGCCCGCGCACCTCGCCTTCTCGGCCCGCCGCAGCCAGCCTGCGGCGGGTTTTTCTTTGCCGAAACGTCTGCTTGACCCAGCCCCGGGGGCCGACCGCATAAAAGGGTGGTGAACGACAGGGAGGTGATTCGTGCGCAGGTCCAGCCTTCATCTGACCGCCGCTGAAGCGGCAAGGGAACTCGGCGTCTCGGCCAAGGCGCTCCGGCTCTACGAGCAGAATGGACTGCTGGCGCCGCTGCGCACGGCCGCCGGCTGGCGGATATACGGTCCGTCCGAACTGGCCCGCGCAAGGGAAGTCGCCGCCTTGCGGCGGCTCGGGATGGGCCTTGCGCAGATCAAGGCTGTCCTGTCGGCCGGTGGCGACAATCTCGGCGCCGCGCTCGCCGCCCATCAAGCCGGCCTCGAACGCCAGCTCGATGATCTGGCCGAGACCGTGCGATCGGTCGAGGCGGTGCGAAAGCAAACGGTATCGGTGGCGGAGAGGACGATCTCGCTGGAATTGCCGTGGCCCTGGGGCGGCGAGCGGTTCGACCTCCCGGCCATCAAGCCGGTCACCTACATCACCGGCCCCTTGGGAAGCGGCAAGACGCGGCTGGCGCAGGCGATTGCCGAAGCCTTGCCGGATGCCGCCTTTATCGGTCTGGAGCGGCTGGCGGACAGCGATGCGGCAGCACAGGCGCGAAGCGACAACCATCTTCGCCGGCTTGTCGAGCAGGGCGCGAACGCCTCGCCGGCCCTGACGGCGTTGATCCGCGCCATCGAAACCTCGCAGGCAGCGGCCCTCGTCATCGACATGGTCGAGCAGGGACTGGATCAGGCCACGCAGCAGGTGCTGCGACGCTATCTGCGAAGCCGGCCTTTCGGGAAACGCCCGCTGTTCCTGCTCACGCGCTCCTCGTCGATCCTCGACCTCACGGATATCTGCGCGGACGAAACCATCCTCTACTGCCCGGCCAATCACGACATGCCGATGGTCGTGGCACCCCACAAGGGCGCGCGGGGTTACGAGGCGGTCGCGACATGCGTTGCGACGCCGACCGTGCGGTCGCGGACGGAGGGCGTGATCGCCTTTCGGCCGAGCGCTGCCTGATTGCAAAAGAAAAGGGCCTCGAAGAGGCCCCATTTTTATCTGTTCGCGCCTTGCTGGCGTTCTCTCTTCCCCGCGGCCGGGCCACGATGCGAAAACGCCCCGGTCTGGCCGGGGCGTTGAAGAAGTCGGGAAAATCAGGCGGCGTGCGCGCCGCGGTTTTCCTGGGCGTAGTAGTGGCCGAAGCGGTTGGCGAGGAAGGCGTCGAGGGCGATTTCTTCCTGGCGAACGAAGCCTTCGGCGCGCAGCGAGCCGTCAGCCAGCATGTCGAGCACGGCGCAGATCGAGCCGGCCGTCGTGATCTGGATGGCCGAGTGCAGGGCGCCGGCGACCGGAGCGCTGTAGACCTTGTTGGCGTAGGTTTCCTGGATCAGGCGGCCACCCTTGCGACCGGAAACGGTCACGAAGATGATCACGACGTCCTGTGTGGTGGTCGGCAGGGCGTTTTCGAAGATGTCCTTGAGGACTTCGCGGCGATGACGCAGGCCGAGGTCGTTGAGCAGCGCCTTCATGATGGCGGCGTGGCCCGGATAGCGGATCGTGCGGTAGTTCAGCGTGCGAACCTTGCCCTTCAGCGTCTCGCAGAGCGTGCCGAGGCCGCCCGAGGTGTTGAAGGCTTCGTAGGTGACGCCGTCGAGCGAGAATTCTTCACGCTCTTCGAGGGCCGGAACCTCGATCAGCGCGCCTTCGACGATGGCTTCGCAGGGCTCGATATATTCGTTGATGACGCCGTCCGTGCTCCAGGTCAGGTTATAGTTGAGAGCGTTGGACGGGTACTGCGGCAGGGCGCCGACGCGCATGCGAACGCTGTCGAGCGTGTCGAAGCGGCTTGCCAGGTCGTTGGCGACGATGGAGATGAAGCCCGGTGCGAGGCCGCACTGCGGAATGAAGGCCGTCTTGGCGTTCTCGGCGATGCGCTTGACCTGGCGGGTGGATTCGACGTCTTCCGTGAGGTCGAGATAGTGCACGCCGGCAGCGGCGGCAGCTTCGGCGATCGCGACCGTCAGGTGGTAGGGGGCAGCCGAGAGAACGGCGAACTTGCCGGTGAGCAGCGCCTTCATGGCGGCAGCATCGGCGATGTCGACGACGGCGGTCGAAACGGCCTCGTGCTGCTCGATGGCGGCCAGCTGCTCTTCCGAGCGGTCGGCGACGGTGACGCGGTAGTCACCGCTATGGGCCAGCATGCGCGCGATGGTCGAACCGATCTTGCCTGCGCCGATGACGACGATGTCCTTCATGTGATTACCCTCCGGCATGAATTGATGCGCCTATTTTGAGGGCGGGTACTGTCGATTTAAAGCGCCACATCTGGCATAATGCGCCATCGATATCGGCAGAACGACGGTAAAAATGAGCATTTCGACGTTGGGACCCAAGGATCGCGAACTTCTCGCCATTCTCAGCGAGAACGCTCGCGAACAGACGGCCACCATCGCCCGCAAGCTGGGCCTGTCCCGCACCACCGTGCAGGCCAAGATCGACCGGCTGGAGCGCGACGGCGTGATCGCCGGCTACGGCGTAAAACTGTCCGATGCCTATGAGAGCGGCATGGTGAAGGCCCACGTGCTGATCACCATCGCACCCAAGACCCTCGCCCGCATCACGACGGACCTGCACGCCATTTCCGCCGTGCGCACGCTCCATTCGGTCAGCGGCAGCTTCGACCTCATCGCCGTGGTGGAGGCTACGTCGATTGCGGAGCTGGATCACCTGATCGACCGCATCGGCGCCATCGACGGCGTGGAGCGCACGCTGTCGTCGATCATCCTGTCGACGCGGATCCGGCGCTAGGCGAGGGGTGAGCGGGAAGAGCGAGGCGGCCAAGTTCAACCAAAGCAAGGCTCGTCACCTTCAGGCGATGAACCGCTCCGGCCGGTACGGCCCGATATTGATCGTCGTCCGCTCGCCGAGCATCTTCTCTGCCAGAACGCGGCCGGTGATGGGGCCGAGGGTCATGCCGTGGTGGGCGTGGCCGAAGGCGAACCAGAGGCCGGCGTGGCGCGGGGCCTTGCCGATGATCGGCATCATGTCCGGCGTGCAGGGGCGGGCGCCCATCCAGGGTTCCTCGTCGCGGCGTTCGGCGAGCGGGAAGAATTCTCGGGCGACCTTTTCGGCGCGGCGAAGCTGGACCGGGGTCTTGCGCGCATCGCGCCGGGCGAATTCCGCGCCGGTGGTGAGGCGGATGCCGCGCAGCATGGGCGCGAGGAAATAGCCGCGCTCGGCGTCGAGCACCCAGTTGTTGAGCGTCGCGCCTTCCTCCGCGCCGTAGTGCATGTGATAGCCGCGCTTGACGGCGAGCGGGAAGTGGTAGCCGAGCTTGCGTGTCACCGTATCGGCCCAGGGGCCGAGCGCGACGACGACATCCTTCGCCTCCAGCGGGCCTTCCGGCGTGGCGATGCGCCAGCCCTCGCCTTCGAGTACATGTTCGATGGTCGCCGCGTCGCCGGATTTCAGCATGCCGCCGAGCGACTGGAAATAGGCGAGGTAGCGCTTCAGCAGGCTCTGCGGGTCGCGGATCGACCAGGGATCGGTCCAGCGCAGCCCACCGGTCAGCTCCGCGCGGATATGCGGCTCGGCGGCGGAGACCTCGGCGGTCGTCAGCTTCTGGTGGTTGACGCCGAAATTGGCCGAAAGTTTCTCCGCTTCCGCATAGGCCTTGTCCCGCTCTTTCTCCGTGCGAAAAACCTTCATCCAGCCGTCCTTGCGGATGAGGTCGTCGGCGCCGGAGGCGGCGATCAGGTCGGCATGCTCGCTGATCGAATGCTCGATGAGCGGGGCATAGAGATGGGCGATGCTCTGGTGCTGGCGGAAGCCGGAATGCCACCAGTAGCGGGCAAGGAAAGGAATGATGCCGGGGATCGCCGAGGGGTGGTAATGCGCGTCGATCGTGTTGTTCAGCGCATAGCGGAAGAGCGCGCCGAAATCATGCGGGAAGCCGTAGGGATAGACGCCCTCGCGCTGGATGAGGCCGGCATTGCCGTAGGAAGTCTCTTCCGCCGGCCCGCGGCGGTCGACCAGCACAACCGACTTGCCGCGCCGCGCCAGGTGGATCGCGGTGGAAATGCCGACCACGCCCGCACCGAGAACAATGACATCCGTCTTCATCTGCATGCCCCGAGGATTCTACCTCGCCCATCAATGCATCGGCGCCTCGGGCAAGGCAACAGCCGCGCAGGCTATTGGCCGGCAAGCCGCAGCAGGTTCTCGATGGCCGAGCGCTCGAAACCGCCGATCCCTTCGGAAATGTCGGCCTTGATGGCGGCGGCAACCGCATCCTCGTCGCGCTTGCGCAACGCCGCGATCGCCTCCTGGTGGCGGTCGACGAAATAGAGCTGGGCGACATGCTCCATGGCGATGCCGAGGAAGGGGCCGAGCTGCAGCCAGACGCTCTCCACCATCGGCATGATCACCTGCTCGGGATTGGCGGTATAGAGCGTGCGATGGAATTCCTGGTTCAGCAGCAGCGCCGTCGCCTTGTCCTTGCGGGAAATCGCCTCGTCCTGCGCCTTGTCGATCTCGGCGAGCCGGTCGATGCAGCGCTCGGTGATGTGCGGCACGGCCCTGCGGGCGGCGTGCTGCTCCAGCATGGCGCGCAGCGCGACGAGTTCGCCGAAACGGTCGGCCGTCATGCGGGGCACCATGATGCGGCGATTGTCGAGAACGCGCAGCGCCCCCTCGGAGGAAAGGCGGCGCAAGGCCTCGCGCACCGGCGTCGGGCTCGATTCCATGGCTTCGGCGATGCCGCGGATCGTCAGCGATTCTCCCGGCCGGATCGAGCCCACCATGATCGCCTGGCGCAGGCGCCGATGCGCATATTCATGCGTCGTCATGCCTTCCGGCCGTGCCAGCGGCTCAAGCGCCAAGTTGCCCAATCCATCCCTCCTGTGACAGGCTATGGCGTGCTGCCCTGCCTTTGTGACAGGTTCTAGCAGCTTGACCGGCGACAAGAAAGTGTGCATATCTGCAAAATGTGATCACAAAAATAATTATGTGATATGGATAGGGGATCATGACGCTCAACGAAGACTCCGAATGGCTGATCAATGCCGATGGCGTGGAAAGCATCCAGGCCGTCGTCTGCGACCTCAACGGCATCCTGCGGGGCAAGCGCGTTCCCGTCGGGCAGGCGGAGAAGGTGCTGAAAGGCGGAATCCGCATGCCGCTCTCCATCGTCGGCGTCGACGTGTGGGGCGAGGACATCGTCGGCTCCAGCCATGTCTTCGCCTCGGGCGACATGGACGGCATCTGCGCGGCGACCGGCCGCGGCGCGCTGCCCGTGAGCTGGACGCTGAAGCCTTCCGCCGTCGTGCCGCTCTGGCTGTTCAAGGAGAACGGCGATCCCTTCCTTGCCGATCCGCGCCAGGCGCTCGCCCATATCGTGCGGCAGTATCATGAGCTTGGCCTTCGCCCGGTCGTCGCCTCGGAGATGGAATTCTACCTGATCGACGCCGAGCCGGACCATGCCGAGCCGCCGATCTCGCCCTATACCGGCAAGCGCCTCGATTCCGACGCGATCCTCTCCATCGACGAACTGGACGACTTCGGCCAGTTCTTCTCCGACGTCTATGCGGAATGCGAGCGGCAGAACGTGCCGGCGGATTCGGCGGTCGCCGAAAACGGCATCGGCCAGTTCGAGATCAACCTCATCCATTCCGACGATCCGCTGAAGGCGGCCGACGACGCGCTGTTCTTCAAGCGCATCATCAAGGGCGTCGCGCGCAAGCACGGCTTTGCCGCCACCTTCATGGCCAAGCCCTACGGCATGCGCTCGGGCAGCGGCATGCACATGCATTTCAGCGTGATCGACGAGGACGGCAACAATGTCTTCGACGACGGCACCGCCGAGGGGTCGGCGATCATGAAGCATGCGGTCGCGGGCCTGACGCGCGGCATGGCGGAATCGACCCTGCTCTTCGCCCCGCACTACAACTCCTACCGGCGCCTGCGCCCCGACACCCATGCGCCGACCTCGATCTCCTGGGGCTACGAGAACCGCACCGCCGCCATCCGCATTCCCGGCGGCAACAACAAGGCGCGGCGCATCGAGCATCGTGTCGCCGGCGCGGACGCCAATCCCTATCTCGTCATGGCCGGCATTCTCGGCGCCGCCCTCGTCGGCATCCGCAACAAGTGGGAGCCGCCGGCGCCGGTCTCGGGCCGGGCCTATCTCTCGCAGTTGCCGCGTATCCCGAGCGAATGGGGTTCGGCCGTCACCGCGTTCGAGAACGGCTCGATCGTCTCGGAGATCTTCGACCAGGACCTCCGCTCCATGCTGATCGCCTGCAAGCGGCAGGAAATCGCCGGTTTTGCCGAACAGGTGACCGACTTCGAATTCAGCGCCTATCTGGAAATCGTCTGATGGCCAACAACCAGTCCTATGCCGGCAACGGCGCCTATCCCGACAGCTACTACGCCGCCTCCCGCAACATCATCCGCACGCCGAAGGTGCTGGAAGGCGCGGTCACGGCCGACGTCGCCGTGCTCGGCGCGGGCTATTCCGGCCTTTCCACCGCCATCCACCTCGCCGAAAAGGGCTACAAGGTGGTGATGGTGGAGGGCGCGGGCATCGGCTGGGGGGCGTCCGGGCGCAACGGCGGGCAGGTCGTCAATGGCCTTAACGCCAGCCTCGACACGATCAAGCGCCGCTACGGCGACCAGGCCGGCGCCTTCGTCGGCAGCCTCGTGCAGGAAGGCGGCAAGATCATCCGCCGCCTCGTCTCGCAATACGAGATCGATTGCGACCTGAAGAACGGCAACATCTACGCCGCCTATACGCCCGCCCACATGAAGGAGCTGGAGCACAAGAAGGCGCTGTGGAAGAGCTACGGCATGGACGACCACCAGATGCTGGACAAGGCGGCCATGCGCAAGCTGGTGGATACCGACGCCTATATCGGCGGCATGCTGGACACGACCGGTGGCCACATGCACCCGCTCAACCTCACGCTCGGCGAGGCCAAGGCGCTGGAATCGCTCGGCGGCGTGATCTACGAGCAGTCGCCCGTCATCCGCGTCGAGCACGAGGCCGAAAAGCCGGTGATCCACACGGCAAAGGGCAGCGTGACGGCGAATACCGCCGTCATCTGCGGCAATGCCTATCTCGGCCATGTCGTGCCGAAGCTCGTCTCGCGCGTCATGCCGGTCTCCACGCAGATGATCGCCACCGAGCCGCTCGGCGAGCGCGCCGACGCGCTGATCCCGAGCGACATGTGCGTGGAGGATGTGCGCTACATCCTCGACTATTTCCGCCTGTCGGCCGACAAGCGCATGATCTTCGGCGGGGGCACCGTCTATGGTGGCACGGACCCCGCGGATGTGCGCGCGAAGATCCGCCCGAACCTCGAAAAGGTCTTCCCGTCGCTCAAGGGCGTGAAGATCGACTATGCGTGGAGCGGCAATTTCGCGCTCTCCTTCTCGCGCGTGCCGCAGATGGGCAAGATCGGCAAGAACACCTATTTCGCCCATGGCTACAGCGGCCACGGCGTCACCGGCTCGCATCTCTTCGGCAGGATCCTCAGCGAGGCGATCCACGGCGACCTGTCGCGCTTCAGCCAGTTCGAGAAGCTGCCCTGGATCCCCTTCCCGGGCGGGCGGATGTTCCGCGCGCAATATTCGACTATCGGCTCCTGGTGGTACCAGTTCAAGGATGCCTTCGGGCTTTGAAAACCGTCCCGAAACGAAAACGCCCGGCGAGAGCCGGGCGTTTCTGCTTGAGGTGGAGGGCCTCAGTGCTTTGCCGGCAGGCGCGGCAGGAAGACCGTGAGGATGCCGAGCAGCGGCATGTAGGAGCAGACCTTGTAGACGAACTCGATACCGTGGCTGTCGGCGACGCCGCCGAGCAGCGCAGCGCCGAGGCCGCCTGCGCCGAAGGCGAAGCCGAAGAAGATGCCGGCGATCATGCCCACGCGGCCCGGCACCAGTTCCTGTGCGAAGACGACGATGGCGGAGAAGGCCGAGGAGAAGATCAGGCCGATCAGCACCGTCAGGACGCCCGTCCAGAAGAGGTTCGCATAGGGCAGCATCAGCGCGAAGGGGATGACGCCGAGGATCGAGAACCAGATGACGAAGCGCGTGCCGAGCCGGTCGCCGATCGGGCCGCCCATGAAGACTCCGAGCGCGGAGGCGCCGAGGAAGAGGAACAGCATGAGCTGCGCCTGCTGCACGTCGAGGCCGAAGCGCTCGATCGTATAGAAGGTGAAGTAGCTGGAAATGCTGGCGAGATAGGCGTTCTTCGTCGTTGTCAGCAGGACGAGGACGGCGAGCGCCCAGGCGACCCTGCCGCGCGGCAGGGGCAGCTCGCGGCTGGCGGCCGGCCGGCCGGCGGCAAGGCGGCGCTCGCCGGCATACCAGTTGCCGACCCAGGTGAGGATGACCATGCCGACAAGCGCGACGGCCGAGAACCAGGCGACGCTCGTCTGGCCGAAGGGCAGCACGATGAAGGCGGCGAGCAGCGGCCCCATCGCCGTGCCGGCATTGCCGCCGACCTGGAACATGGACTGCGCAAGGCCGTGCCGCCCGCCGGAGGCGAGGCGCGCGACGCGCGAGGATTCCGGGTGGAAGATCGCCGAGCCGAGGCCGATCAGGCAGGCGCCGAAGACGAGCACGGGGAAGGAATGGGCATAGGCAAGCATGATCAGCCCGACGAAGGTGCTGCCCATGCCGACCGGCAGCGAGAACGGCATCGGCCAGCGGTCCGTCACGATGCCGACGGCCGGCTGCAGCAGCGAGGCCGTGACCTGGAAGGCCATGGTGAGCAGGCCGATCTGCACGAAATCGAGCGCGTAGTTCTCCTTCAGCAGCGGATAGAGCGACGTCAGCAGCGACTGCATGATGTCGTTCAGCATGTGGCACGCGCTGACGGCGACGATGATGGAATAGGTGGTGGCGGCGGCGCTGCGCGGCGCCGCAGGAACGACAGTCGACATATTGGCCTCGAAATGATCCGCCAGATCGGCGATTTTTGCTGAAATACAAGGATTGCTTGCGGCCTGCTTTTGTGGTGAGGTCCATTTCTTACGCGAGTGGGCCAAAATGGAAAAACTCAACGCTGCGCGCCTCAGGGCGCTGGATGCCGACCACATCCGCAACCTCGCCCGCATGGAGCAATCCAACGAGGATATCCTCGTCCACAGTTCGGATATTCCGGGCGGCTATACCGTGCCGCGACATCGCCACCGCCGCACGCAGTTCCTCTGCGTCTTTTCCGGCGTCGTGCTGGTTGCGACCGATCGCGGCCGCTGGATGATCCCGCCCGGCCATGCCCTCGTCATTCCGCGCGGGCTGGAGCATTCCGTCGAGATGTACAGCGATGTCAGCATGCGCTCGGTCTATATCTATTCGCCCGAGGGCCGCGCCGCCACGCTGGAGCCGACCGTGCTGGAGGTGACCGATCTTGCCCGCCAGCTCATCGCCGAAGTGGTGCGGCAGGGCGCGCCGGCGGAGGAGCGCGGGCGGGCGGAGCTGATCATGGCCCTGCTTCTCGACGAGATCGGCCGCCTGCCGGAGCGCCGGCTCGGCCTGCCCTTTCCTGCGAGCGGACGGCTGGCCGGCCTCTGCCGCGATTTCGTCGACCAGCCCTCGCCGACGGCGAAGATCGACGACTGGGCGCGGCGCCTCAACATGAGCCGGCGCACCTTCACCCGCTTCTTCCGGCAGGAAATGGGCGTCAGCTTCGTCACCTGGCGGCAACAGGCCTGTTTGTTCGCCTGCCTGCCGCGCCTTGCCGCCGGCGAGCCGGTGACGCGCGTCGCGCTCGATGCCGGCTACGAGAGCGTGCCGGCCTTCACCACCATGTTCCGCCGCATGCTGGGCACCTCGCCGCTCGCCTACCTCACGAGTCGCAAGGCGGCTTGAGCCAAGGCTTGCGACAATCGGGGACTGTTTTCCGGTGGCGTTTGGCGTTAGGAAGGGGTGCGGGACCCAGACCGGGCCGCAAGCCGGGAGCGCCAGCCGCACGGGAGACGGATTTTGAGGAAGATACTGGTTATCGGGATCGGCGCGGGCAATCCCGAGCACATGACCGTTCAGGCCATCAAGGCGCTGAACCGGGCGGATGTGCTGCTCATCCCCACCAAGGGTGCAGAAAAGGCCTATCTTGCCGAGGTGCGCCGTGAAATCTGCGACCGTTTTCTGGAAAACCCCGCCTGCCGCATCCTCGACTATGCCGTGCCGGTACGCCGCGCCGACGGCTCCTATGAGGACGGCGTCCATGACTGGCACCGCGCCATCGCCGCCATCTACGAGCGCACGCTGCTGGACGAGCTCGGCGAGGATCAGACGCTCGGCCTCCTCGTCTGGGGCGACCCGATGCTTTACGACAGCACGCTGCGCATCGTCGGGCATGTGCGCGACGTCGGCCGCGTCGCCTTCGGCACGGAGGTCGTTCCCGGCATCACCAGCGTGCAGGCGCTCTGTGCCGGCCACGGCATCGCGCTCAACCGTATCGGCCTGCCCGTCGAGATCACCACCGGCCGCCGCCTTGCGGAAGGCTGGCCGGAATCCGCCCGCGATGCGCTCGTCATGCTGGACGGCGTGCAGGCCTTCCGCACGGTGACGGATCCCGAGGCGGAGATCTGGTGGGGCGCCTATCTCGGCACGCCGCACGAAATTCTGCTGTCCGGCAAGCTTGCCGACGTGGCTGAGGCCATCACCGAAACCCGGGCCAAAGCGCGCGAGGAGCACGGCTGGATCATGGACACCTACCTGATCCGCCGTCCGGCCGGCGAGGAGGAAGCCGCATGACGGCCTTCGCAACGAGCGCCCTGCGCCGCGGCGCCTGCCCGTCGCTTTCCGCGCCGATGCAGACCGGCGACGGCCTCCTCGTGCGCCTGCGCCCGGCCGCTCCGGCGCTGACGGGCGAAGACCTGCTCGCTTTTGCCGGCCTCGCCCGCGAGCACGGCAACGGCCTCATCGAGATCACCGCCCGCGGCAATCTCCAGCTTCGCGGCCTGACGGAAGCCTCGGTGCCGCGCCTTGCCGAAGGGCTTGCCGCCGCCGGCATCGTGCCGCAGGCGGGCGTCGCCATCGAGATCCCGCCGCTGTCCGGCATCGATCCTTCCGAGATCGCCGATGCGACACTGATTGCCGATGCGCTGCGCAAGGCGATCGCCGCGGCCTCGCTCACGCTCGCGCCCAAGCTCGCCATCGTCGTCGATGGCGGCGGGGTGCTTTCCCTTGCCGACATGGTGGCCGATATCCGGCTGGACGCGCTTGCCGATGGTGCGGGATGGCGGCTTTCGGTCGGCGGCGACCGGCGGACGGCGCGGCCGGTCGCGGTGCTTCCGCCGGAGCGCGTCATCGCCGGCGCGATGGCGGTCGTCACCGCCCTTGCCGCCATCGGCCCGGCCGCCCGAGGGCGCGACCTCGATGCGGCGGTGCTTGCCGCGCAGTTCGGCACGGTTCCGGAAGCGGCCTTCTCCGAGGTTCTTCCCAGCCACCCCCTCGGCATTCACTACATTGGCGGCGAAAGCCTGCTCGGCATCGCCCCCGCCTACGGTCAGGTGCAGGCCGACAGACTTGCCGCCCTCGTGCAGGGCCTTGCCGCCTGCGGCGCTTCCGAATTCCGCCTCGCGCCGCATCGGGCGCTTCTTGTGCGCGGGCTTTCCGGGGAGAGGCTGGCGGCCGCTCAAGCCTGTGCGGACCGCGAAGGCTTCTGGTGCGCGGAGACCGCGCCCGGCCGCTTCATCTCGATATGCGCCGGTGCCGCCGGCTGCGCCTCGGCGCGCTTCGATACCCGTGCCGCGGCCGATGCCGTGGTAGCGGAGGCGGGAGGCCTGCTGGACGGTTCTCTCGACGTGCACATTTCCGGCTGCCCGAAGGGCTGCGCCCATCCGGCGCGCGCCGCCGTCACGCTATGCGGCACGGCCGCCGGCGTCGGGTTCGTCCTCGATGGGCGGGCAAGCGATGCGCCCGCCGCCACCCTGCCCGCCGGCGACCTCAGGCCGGCGATCCAGCGCATCGGCACTCTTTTGCGCGCGCGTCGCATGGAGGGCGAGACGGCGAAGAGCCTCATCGACCGCACAGCGCCCGCCGCCCTTATTTCCGCATATCAAGGCCAGCAATGACAGACTACGACTACATGAAGGATGGCACGGCCATCTATGAGAAATCCTTCGCGATCATCCGCGCCGAAGCCGATCTTTCGCGCTTTTCCGAGGCGGAATCGGACGTCGCCGTTCGCATGATCCATGCCGCCGGCCTTGTCGAGGCGGCGGCGCATTTCGTCTTCTCGCCGGACTTCGTGGGTTCGGCCCGCGCGGTGCTTCAGGCCGGCGCGCCGATCTTCTGCGATGCCGAAATGGTCGCCCGCGGCGTCACCGCCGCCCGCCTGCCGGCGGAGAACGAGGTGATCTGCACGCTGCGCGATCCGCGCACGCCGGAGATCGCCAAAGAGATCGACAATACCCGCTCGGCCGCGGCCATCCGCCTCTGGCTGGAGCGCATGGCCGGCTCGGTCGTCGCCATCGGCAATGCACCGACGGCGCTCTTCTACCTGCTCGAACTCCTGCGCGACGGTGCGCCGAAGCCGGCGGCGATCCTCGGCATGCCGGTCGGCTTCGTCGGCGCGGCGGAATCGAAGGAGGCGCTGGCGGAAAATTCCTATGGCGTGCCCTTCGCCATCGTGCGCGGCCGCCTCGGCGGCAGCGCCATGACAGCGGCCGCGCTCAATGCGCTGGCAAGGCCGGGAGTATGACCATGACGGGAAAACTCTACGGCGTGGGCACAGGCCCGGGCGATCCGGAACTCCTGACCCTCAAAGCCGTGCGCGCCATTGGCGAGGCCGATGTGCTGGCTTGGTTCGCCAAGGCCGGCGGCACCGGCAACGGGCGCGCCATCGTCGAAGGCCTGCTCAAGCCCGGCATGGTGGAGCTGCCGCTCCATTATCCGGTGACGGTCGAGATCGACAAGGAGCACGAGGATTACAAGAGCCGGATCACGGCCTTCTATAATGCCTCTGCCGTTGCCGTCGCGGAGCATCTTGCCGCCGGCCACACGGTCGCGATCCTGTCCGAAGGCGACCCGATGTTCTACGGCTCGTATATGCACCTGCATGTGCGCCTCGCCGGCCGCTTCTCGACGGAGGTCATTCCCGGCATCACCGCCATGTCCGGCTGCTGGTCGCTCTCGGGCCTGCCGATCGTGCAGGGCGACGACGTGCTCTCCGTGCTGCCGGGCACGATGGGCGAGGAGCAGCTGTCGCGCCGTCTCGGGGATACCGAGGCCGCCGTGATCATGAAGGTTGGCCGCAACCTGCCGAAGATCCGCCGGGCGCTTTCCAATGCCGGCCGGCTCGGCGAGGCGGTCTATGTCGAGCGCGGCACGACGCCGGCCGGCAAGTCCATGCGGCTTTCGGAAAAGCTCGACGATACCGCGCCCTATTTCTCGCTGGTGCTCGTGCCCGGCTGGAGCGGCCGCCCATGACCGGCAGGCTGCATGTGATCGGCACCGGCCCCGGTAATCCGGACCAGATGACGCCGGAGGCGCTTCGCGCGGTTGAGGCCTCGACGGAGTTCTTCGGCTATTTCCCCTATATCGACCGGCTGAACCTTCGGCCTGACCAGGTCAAGGTCGCCTCGGACAACCGCGAGGAGCTGAACCGCGCCGAAGCGGCACTGGCACGGGCTGCGGCGGGCGTCAATGTCTGCGTCGTCTCGGGCGGCGACCCGGGCGTCTTCGCCATGGCGGCGGCGGTCTGCGAGGCCATCGATGCCGGGCCGGAGGAATGGAAGTCCGTCGATCTCGTCGTCGTGCCGGGCGTCACGGCCATGCTGGCGGTCGCCGCGCGCATCGGCGCGCCGCTCGGCCACGATTTCTGCGCCATCTCGCTGTCGGACAACCTGAAGCCCTGGGAGATCATCGAAAAGCGGCTGCGCATGGTTGCCGAAGCGGGCCTCGTCATCGCGCTCTACAATCCGATCAGCAAGGCGCGGCCCTGGCAGCTCGGCAAGGCCTTCGAGATATTGAGAGGGGTCCTGCCGGCGCAAACGCCCGTCATTTTCGGCCGCGCCGCCGGCCGGGCGGACGAGCGCATGCTGGTCATGCCGCTTGGAGAAGCAGAGGCGGAGCGTGCTGACATGGCGACCTGCGTCGTCATCGGCTCGCCGGAGACCCGCATCATCGCGCGGCCCGACCTGCCTGACCTCGTCTATACGCCGCGCTTCCTGAAGGCGCCGAGCAGATGATCGGCAAGCCGCAACGCCTCCTCGACCGTTCCGGCTTGGTGGCCATCGCCCTTCGCCGCCCGCTCGACCAGCACGACGGGCAGGCCGAGGATGCGCGCCGCGACGATCTTGCCGTAGGTGGCGTCGCCGCCGGAATTCTTGCTGACGATCACCTCGATGCGGCGGTCGCGCAGCAATTCTACGTCCGCCTCGACGGCGAAGGGCCCTCGGGCGAGCAGGTATTCGACATGGGGCGCATCGAGCGGCGGATCGACCGGATCGACGCTGCGCACCAGATAGTGGTGCTGCGGGGCGGCGTCGAAGGCCTTCGCCTCCTGCCGGCCGATGGCGAGGAAGACGCGGCGCGGCTCCGTGCCCAGCGCCGCCACGGCCTCGGGGATCGAGGCGACGCGCGTCCAGCGGTCGCCTTCCGTCTCCTCCCAGCCGAGGCGCTCCAGCCACAGCAGCGGAATGCCGGTGGCTTCGCTTGCGGCGCGGGCATTGGCGGAGATCTGCCTTGCGAAGGGATGGGTCCCGTCGATGACGAGATCGATGGCCTCGCCGCGAAGATAGGCGGCAAGCCCCTCGGCGCCGCCGAAGCCGCCGCTACGCACCGGCACCGGTTGCGGCGCGGGATCGAGCGTGCGGCCGGCGAGCGACAGCGTGACGGCAAGATCGGCCCTTCCGGCGAGCCGGGCCGCAAGGTCGCGCGCCTCGGCCGTGCCGCCCAGAATGAGGATGCGTCTCTTGTCCACGCCTGATCCAGCTCCCTTGCCCGCCCCGTGGCTCACCATCGTCGGCATCGGCGAGGATGGTCTAGCCGGTCTCGGCAGCGAGGCCAAGGCCGCCATCGCCGGCGCCGAAATGGTCTTCGGCGGCGCGCGGCATCTGGAGCTTGCCGATGCGGCGATCCGCGGCGAGCGGCATGCCTGGCTCAGCCCCTTCGAGCGTTCAATCGAGGCGGTGCTGGCGGCGCGGGGGCGGCCCGTCGCGGTGCTCGCCTCGGGCGATCCCTTCTTCCATGGCGTCGGCGTCACGCTTTGCCGGCGCATCGCGCGGGCGGAAATGCGTGTCTTCCCCGCCCCCTCCTCCTTCAGCCTCGCCGCATCGCGCCTGGGCTGGGCGCTGCAGGATACGGTCTGCGTCTCCCTGCATGGCCGCCCCATCGATCTCATCCGTCCGCATCTTCATCCCGGCAGCCGCATCCTTGCTTTGACCTCGGACAGCGATGGCCCGGCTGATCTCGCGGCCCTGTTGGCCGAGAGCGGCTTCGGCGCTTCGCGACTGACCGTGCTGGAGGCCCTCGGCGGCACGCGGGAACGGGTGAGCAGCCACCGGGCCGACCGCTTTGCCCTTGCGGACGCGGACATGCTGAATGTCTGCGCCGTGGAGGTCGTGGCCGGCGAGGGCGCGCGGATCCTCCCCTATACGTCGGGCCTGGACGACGGCCTTTTCGAGCATGACGGCCAGATCACCAAGCGGGAGGTCCGCGCGCTGACGCTTTCGGCGCTCGCGCCCCGGCACGGCGAGCTCTTGTGGGATATCGGCGCGGGCTCGGGCTCGATCGGCATCGAGTGGATGCTGGCTGACCCCTCGCTCCGGGCGATCGCCATCGAAGGTCATCCGGAGCGTGCCGCCCGCATCCGCCGCAATGCGCGAGGCTTCGGCGTGCCGGGGCTTTCCGTCGTGGAAGGCACCGCGCCCGGGGCACTGGCCGGGCTTGCCGCGCCCGACGCCATCTTCATCGGCGGCGGCGGCAGCGAGGCGGGGGTGATGGAGGCGGTGCTTGCCGGCCTGAAGCCCGGCGGGCGGCTCGTCGCCAATGCAGTGACGACGGAGATGGAAGCCGTGCTTCTTGCCCGTCACGCCCGCCTCGGCGGGTCGCTGATCCGCATCGATATCGCGCGGGCCGCGCCCGTCGGCCGGATGACCGGCTGGCGGCCGGCCATGCCGGTGACGCAATGGCGCTGGGTGAAGCCGGCTCAACAAACTGAGGAATGACATGACCGTTCACTTCATCGGCGCCGGCCCGGGCGCGGCCGACCTCATTACCGTTCGCGGCCGCGATCTCATTGGCAAATGTCCGGTCTGCCTTTATGCCGGATCCATCGTCTCGCCGGAGCTGCTGCAATATTGCCCGCCGGGCGCGCGCATCGTCGATACGGCGCCGCTGTCGCTCGACGAGATCGAGGCGGAATATATCCGCGCCGCCGAAGCGGGCGAGGACGTGGCGCGGCTGCATTCCGGCGATCTCTCCGTCTGGAGCGCCGTCGCCGAGCAGATCCGCCGGCTGGAGAAACATGGGCTCGCCTATACGATGACGCCGGGCGTGCCCTCCTTCGCCGCCGCCGCCGCCGCGCTCGGGCGCGAACTGACCATCCCGGCCGTCGCGCAGAGCCTCGTGCTCACCCGCGTTTCCGGCCGCGCCTCGCCCATGCCGAACCGCGAGACGCTGGAAGGGTTCGGCGCGACGGGGGCGACGCTCGCCATCCACCTTGCCATCCACGCGCTCGACAAGGTCGTGGAAGAGCTGACGCCGCTCTATGGCGCCGATTGCCCGGTCGCCATCGTCGTCAAGGCCTCCTGGCCGGACGAGCGCGTCGTGCGCGGCACGCTTGCCGATATCGCGGCAAAAGTGACGGAAGAGCCCATCGAGCGCACGGCGCTGATCTTTGTCGGCCGCACGCTCGCGGCGGCGGATTTCCGCGAGAGCGCACTTTACGATCCCGGCTATCAGCGCCGGTTCCGCGGCAGGGGCGACTAGAGTATTTCCGCTTTTCCTCGAAGCGACGCAATTCCGGGCGTAAAACTGCTTTAAAGCAGCTTTTCGAAGGCGAGGGCGGCCTTGGAGCGGTAGCGCTCCTTGTGCCGCAGCAGGCGGAAGGCGCGCTCGGGCAGGTCGAAGGCGACCAGCGCGAGCCGGCCGGCGGCAAGGTCGTCCCGCACCACATATTCTGAGACGGCCGTCAGGGCGTTGCCGGCCAGCACGGCGCTGCGCACCGCCTCGTTGGAGGGCAGCGACAGCGCGATATCCAGCGCCGTTTCGTCGAGAGCCGAGGTCAGCGCGCTGCGGGTGCCGGAGCCGGGTTCGCGCAGGATCCAGCGGGTTTGCGTCAGTTCGTCCGGCGTGACCGGCCGGCCGGCGAGGGGATGGCCCGGAGGTGCGACGACGAGCACCCGGTCGCGGGCGACGATGCGCTGCGACAATGCGGGGTGATCGACCTCGCCCTCCACGATGCCCAGCTCCGCCCGCCCCTCCAGAACGGCCTCTGCCGCCTGCTCCGTATTGCCGCCCACCATGCGGATGTCGATGGCCGGATAGGTCTCGTGGAAGCGGATGAGGAGCGGGGGCAGCCAGTAGCCGCCCACCGTTTGGCTGGCGGCGATGGCGAGCGTGCCGCGCTTCAGGCCGCCGATCTCGGTGAGGAAGAGGTCGGCGCTCGTCGCGCGCGCCAGCGTCGCCCGCGCTTCGGGCAGGAATGCAAGGCCCGCCTCCGTCAGCTCGATCCGCCGGCCCGTGCGGTGGAAAAGGGCGATGCCGTAGCGCTCCTCCAGGACGCGGATCGCCGAGCTCACCGCCGACGGCGTGAGGTGCAGCGTCTCGGCAGCCCGGGTGAGGTGCTCGCGCTCCGCCACGGCGGTGAAGATGCGAAGTTGTTCCAATGTCATCATCGTTCGATCCAATCGAATGAAACATCAGATATTTGCCGATGGATCGAATGGTTTTTCAAGCGCATTGATCTGCGCATGGAAAAAACACCCAAAAAACATCCGATCCTTGGAATTCGCGCTTTGGCGCCGGGCGTGCTTCTCTCGGCGCTGGTCTCCGGCCTCGCGCTCGCCGCCGAACGCGCCGAACTCAGGCTGACGGGCGGCGCGTGGATCGAGGCTCTGGTGCTGGCGATCCTTATCGGTTCGCTCGTGCGCCTCTTCCTGCGCCGGCCGGAGGCCTTCGATCCCGGCATCGCCTTCTCGGCCAAGTATTTCCTGGAGGTCGCCATCGTGCTGCTCGGCGCCGGCGTCAGCGCGGCGGCGATCGCCGGCATGGGCCTGCCGCTGATCGCCGCCATCGCGGCGGTGGTTGCGATGGTCCTGGTCGCCAGCTACGGGATCGGCCGGGGGCTCGGGCTTTCGCGCCGTGTCGCGCTGCTGGTCGCCTGCGGCAATTCCATCTGCGGCAATTCCGCGATCGCCGCGACCGCGCCGGTCATCCATGCGGATGCGGAGGACGTCGCCTCCTCCATCGCCTTCACGGCGGTGCTCGGCATGGTGACGGTGCTGCTGCTGCCGGCGCTGGTGCCGCTGCTCGGCCTGTCGGCGACGGGCTACGGGGTGATGGCGGGCATGACGGTCTATGCGGTGCCGCAGGTGCTGGCCGCCACCGCCCCGGTCTCGGCCCTCAGCATCCAGATCGGCACCTTCGTCAAGCTGATGCGCGTGCTGATGCTCGGGCCGGTCGTCTTCGTGCTGTCGCTCGTCTCGGGCAAGGCGGGCGGGCGCCGGCCGGCGCTGCACCGGCTGGTGCCGTGGTTCATCCTCGGCTTCCTCGCCATGCTTTTCGCGCGCAGCTTCGGTCTCATCGATGCCGGGCTTGCCGGGACCATGAGCAAAGCGGCCACCGTGCTGACCATTCTCTCCATGGCCGCGCTCGGCCTCGGCATCGACCTGAAGCGCGTCCTGCGCGCCGGGCCACGGGTGACGGTGACGGTCGTGCTTTCGCTCGGCCTGCTGGTCGTCGCCAGCTATGCCATGGTGCTGCTGCTCAACCTTGCGACGGCCTGAGAGGTCTCAGGCCGCGTCTTCCCGCACGGTCGTCGGCACGTAGTTGAGCACGGGACCGAGCCAGCGCTCGACATCGCCGACCGCCATGCCCTTGCGGCGCGCATAGTCCTCCACCTGGTCGCGCTCCACCTTGGCGACGCCGAAATAGTAGCTTTCGGGCGAGGCGATGTAGAGGCCGGAGACGGAGGAGCCCGGCCACATGGCATAGCTTTCCGTCAGTTCGACGCCGATCTCCTTTTCCGCGTCGAGCAGGCGGAAGAGCGTCGTCTTCTCCGTGTGGTCCGGCTGGGCGGGATAGCCCGGCGCGGGGCGGATGCCGGCATAGGGCTCGCCGATCAGGTCGGTGGGCGAGAAGGTCTCGTCCGGCGCATAGCCCCACAGTTCCTTGCGGACATATTCGTGCATGCGCTCGGCGAAGGCTTCGGCGAAGCGGTCGGCCAGCGCCTTGACGAGGATCGAGTTGTAGTCGTCGTTCGCCCGCTCGAAGCGCTCGGCGATGGCGATCTCGCCGATGCCGGCCGTCACGACGAAGCCGCCGAGATAGTCCTTGCGGCCGCTGTCGACGGGCGCGACGAAGTCGGAGAGCGCCACGTTCGGCCGGCCGTCCCGCTTGGAGAGCTGCTGGCGGAGCGTGAAGAAGGTGGCGAGGTCCTTGTCGCGCGCCTCGTCGGTGAAGAGCCGGATATCGTCGCCGACGGTGCCGGCCGGCCAGAAGCCGACGACGGCCTTCGGCGTGAACCATTTTTCCGCGATGATCTGGTTCAGCATCGCCTGCGCGTCGGCAAAGAGCTGGCGGGCCACCTCGCCGTGCTTCTCGTCCTCGAAAATCCGGGGATAGACGCCCTTCAGCTCCCAGGTCTGGAAGAAGGGCGTCCAGTCGATGTAGCGGGCGAGTTCGGCAAGGTCCCAGTCCTGGAAGACGCGGGTGCCGAGGAAGGACGGCGTCTTCGGTTCATAGGCCGACCAGTCGGCCTTGAAGGCGTTGTCGCGGGCCCTTGCGATGGGAAGGCGCTGCTTTTCCGCCTCGCTGCGCGCATGGGCGTCGGCGACCTTGCGGTATTCGGCCTTCAGGGTGTCGACATAGCCGGGCTTCATCTCCGCCGACAGCAGGCTGCCGACGACGCCGACGGCGCGGCTGGCATCCGTGACATAGACGGCCTGGCCGCGCTCGTAGCGCGGGTGGATCTTGACGGCCGTGTGCACGCGGCTCGTCGTCGCCCCGCCGATGAGGAGGGGGATGTCGAAGCCTTCGCGCTCCATCTCGGCAGCGACATGGGCCATCTCGTCGAGCGAGGGGGTGATGAGGCCGGAAAGGCCGATGATGTCGACCTTCTCGGCCTTCGCCGTCTCGAGGATCTTCGTCGCCGGCACCATGACGCCGAGGTCGATGATCTCGTAATTGTTGCAGGCGAGCACGA
The DNA here is from genome assembly GCF_033705735.1 of Shinella zoogloeoides. Taxonomy (NCBI): domain Bacteria; kingdom Pseudomonadati; phylum Pseudomonadota; class Alphaproteobacteria; order Hyphomicrobiales; family Rhizobiaceae; genus Shinella; species Shinella zoogloeoides. The sequence goes on along the minus strand of NZ_CP131130.1, from coordinate 3,124,630 downwards.
CGCCGACGATGTTCTTGCCGATGTCGTGCACGTCGCCCTTGACGGTCGCCATCAGGATCTTGCCGGCACTCTGGCGTTCGTCGCCGCCGCCGCCATTGGCGAGCTTCTCGGCTTCCATGTAGGGCAGCAGCACGGCGACGGCCTGCTTCATCACGCGGGCGGACTTCACCACCTGCGGCAGGAACATCTTGCCCGCGCCGAAAAGGTCGCCGACGACGTTCATGCCGGCCATCAGCGGGCCTTCGATGACGTGGAGCGGGCGCTCGGCCTTCTGCCGCGCCTCTTCCGTGTCCTCTTCCACGAATTCGGTGATGCCGTTGACGAGGGCGTGCTCCAGCCGTTTCTCCACCGGCCATTCGCGCCAGGCGAGATCGCGCTCCTTGGCTTCCTTGCCGCCCGCACCCTTGAAGCGCTCGGCGATCTCCAGCATGCGCTCGGTGGCGGTGCCGCCGGTCTTGGGCACGCGGTTCAGCACCACGTCCTCGCAGGCCTCGCGCAGCTCGGGCTCGATCGTGTCGTAGACGGCGAGCTGACCGGCATTGACGATGCCCATGTCCATGCCCGCCTGGATGGCGTGGTAGAGGAACACGGCGTGCATCGCCTCGCGCACCGGCTCGTTGCCGCGGAAGGAGAAGGAGAGGTTCGAGACGCCGCCGGAAATGTGGACATGCGGCAGCGTCGCGGTGATCTCGGCGGTCGCCTCGATGAAGTCGACGCCGTAATTGTCGTGCTCCTCGATGCCGGTGGCGACGGCGAAGATGTTGGGGTCGAAGACGATGTCCTCCGGGGCGAGGCCCGCGACTTCGGTCAGCAGCTTGTAGGCGCGGGTGCAGATCTCCACCTTGCGCGCCTTGGTGTCGGCCTGGCCTTTCTCGTCGAAGGCCATGACGACCACGGCGGCGCCGTAGGCGCGCACGAGCCTGGCATAACGCAGGAAGGCTTCCTCGCCTTCCTTCAGCGAGATCGAGTTGACCAGCGGCTTGCCCTGAACGCATTTCAGGCCCGCCTCGATGATCTCCCACTTGGACGAGTCGATCATCACGGGAACGCGGGCGATGTCCGGCTCGGCGGCGATGAGATTGAGGTATTCCACCATCGCCTTCTGGGAATCGATGAGGCCTTCGTCCATGTTGATGTCGATGATCTGCGCGCCGTTGGCCACCTGGTCGCGGGCGACGTCGAGGGCGGCCGCATAGTCGCCGGCGGTGATCAGCTTGCGGAATTTCGCCGAGCCGGTGACGTTGGTGCGCTCGCCGACATTCACGAAGGGAATGGCTTCCGTCAGCGTGAAGGGCTCGAGACCGGACAGGCGCATATGGCGCGGGATATCCGGGATCTGACGCGGCTTGTGGCGCGCGGCGGCTTGCGCGATGGCGCGGATATGGGCGGGCGTCGAGCCGCAGCAGCCGCCGACGATGTTGACGAGGCCGTCGCGCATGAAGCCTTCGATCTGGTCGGCCATTTCCTCCGGCGTCTCGTCGTACTTGCCGAAGGCGTTGGGCAGGCCGGCATTCGGATAGGCGCAGACGAAGGTCTCGGCGACCGAGGAAATCTCGGAGAGATGCGCGCGCATGGCATTGGCGCCCAGCGCGCAGTTGAGGCCAATGGAGAAGGGCGTTGCGTGACGCACCGAGTTCCAGAAGGCCTCCGGCGTCTGGCCGGACAGCGTGCGGCCGGAAAGGTCGGTGATCGTGCCCGAGATCATGACCGGCAGGTGGATACCCTTTTCCTCGAAGACCTCGCGGGTGGCGAAGATCGCGGCCTTGGCGTTCAGCGTGTCGAAGATGGTCTCGATGAGGATGATGTCGGCGCCGCCGTCGATGAGGCCGCGCACCTGCTCGGCATAGGCGGTGCGCAGGTCGTCGAAGGTGACGGCGCGGTAGCCGGGATTGTTGACGTCCGGCGAGATGGAGGCGGTGCGATTCGTCGGGCCGAGCGCGCCGGCGACGAAGCGGCGGCGGCCGTCCTTCTGCTCGGCGCGCAGGCCCGCGCGGCGGGCAAGGCGCGCGCCGTCGCGGTTCAGCTCATAGACCATGTCCTGCATGCCGTAATCGGCCTGGGCGATGGTGGTGGAGGAGAAGGTGTTGGTCTCGAGGATGTCCGCGCCGGCCAGCGCGTAGCGGTAATGGATGTCCTCGATGGCGGCCGGCTGCGTCAGCGTCAGGAGGTCGTTGTTGCCCTGCTGGTGACAGGCGCAGTCGCCGAAACGGTCGCCGCGGAAGTCCTCTTCCACGAGCTTGAGCGTCTGGATCTCCGTGCCCATGGCGCCGTCGAGCACGAGGATGCGCTCCTGTGCGGCAGCCTTGAGCGCGGCCAGGACTTCGCTGCCGTCGCGCGGCGGCTGTTCGGGGCCGAACAGGGTGTCCAGGTGGGAATTGGCCATGGGAGCCCTCCGGTACTGACAAATCGTATGTTGGAGATCACATAAAGATATCTTTATGTCAATATGTGTTCATTCGCGCAGATCGATTCAACGCCCGGCGGAAGAAGCCGCCAAGGGGTTGTTCATGGCAATACCCGGATCGGCGTTTCGTTGCGAGCGCTATTGCAGCCGGACTGCCCCAAGGTTGCCGGAAAGGGCGGTTGTAATGTCCCACAGGAACTTTTCGCGCGGTTGCGCGTTGCGCTTCGCCAGTATCCTGTCTTCCCTCGCGTCAAACGAGGGGCGCAGGGATTCACCAAAACCGCAGATGAGGGTCCATGCTGCGCCATCCGGTCCTGTTGACATGTTGCAAGTCTCTGTCCTTACGGCTAAAAAATGCCGTTTTCATGCACCACGCGGCCAGGATGCCAATCAGCGTGTCGCCTGAGCCAGTTCCATCCGTGAAGCGCCCCGAGGGCGCCGCCCGGTGTCATGGCTGATCGCGGCGCCGAGACGAAGCCTGTCCGCGACAAACCCTCCGGCGCCAAGGCCGCCGCCGGTTGGCTCACCATGGCCGGATCCAGAATCAGAAACATGCCCCTTCACAATACGCCGCAAGCCCCGCGTGATGCCGATGCCAAGCACATCGACTACAACGATTCCATCCGCGCCACCTATCTGACGCTGGAGGAGCTGGCCGAGTGCGGCGAAGCGCTTGCGCGCGACAGGACGGCGGCCCTGCCCGGCTACCAGCCCTTCGAGTTCCGCCCGCGGCACAAGGAGAACGAGAAGGAGATCTTCCGCGTCTACCAGGCGACCGCACGGGACGTGGAGGCCGGTGCGCAGATCACACCCGCGGCCGAATGGCTGCTCGACAATTACTACGTCATCGAGGAAGCGATCCAGGAGGTCCGGCGCGACTTCCCTCGCCGCTTCTTCCGGCAACTGCCGACCATCGAGATCGACGGCAGGCCGGTTCCCCGCACGCTGGCCATCGCCTGGCTCTATGTCGCCCATACCCATAGCGGCGTGTCGGTGGAAAGCCTGACGGCCTTCGTGCAGGGCTTCCAGAAGCTCGATGCGCTGAAGATCGGCGAACTCTGGGCGCTGCCCTCCTTCATCCGCTTCGTGCTGCTCGAGAATCTGCGGCGTATTTCCAGCCGCGTCGAGCGCTCGCGCAAGATGCGCTTCAAGGCGAACGAGGTGGCCGACGAGCTGATCCGCCTCAACGATCCGGAAAAGTGCATCGCCTATCTCGGCTCGCTGGAGAGCTTCGTCGAGGACAATACTTTCGTCATCCAGCTTCTCTATCGCCTGCGCGACGGCCTTCAGGCTTCCGGCGCGGTCATCCAGTGGCTGGAGCGCAGGATCGAGAGCCGCGGCAGCGACCTCGAAGAGCTTATCGTCGCGGAGAACAACCGCCTGTCCTCCGGCAACGTGACGATGAGCTCGCTCATCAAGAGCCTGCGCACGGTGGACGACACCGAATGGCCGGTCTGGTTCGAGAGCGTCAGCCGCCTCGACGAGGCGCTGCGCCAGAGTTCGGACTACAGCGACCTCGATTTCGGCTCGCGCAACAAGTACCGCAACACGATCGAGCGTTTCGCCCGCCGCTCCGGCAAGACGGAACTGGAGGTCACCGAGACCGCCATCGCCATGACGGCCGAAGACGCGGCCGCCCATGGGGACGATCCCGACTACGAGGCCAATGTCGGCGCCTTCCTCGTCGGCAAGAAGCGCAAGCTTCTCGAAAAGCGCATCGGCTACCGCCCCTCGCTCGTCCAGCGCGTCGTGCGCCTGACGCGCAAGCTCGACTGGCTCGCCATCGCCGGCCCGAACATCATCCTCACGCTGCTGGCGATGATCGCGGTCTATTATTTCCTCGACCAGCTCGACATTCCGAACGGCGCATGGCTGATCATGCTCGTCCTCTTCGCGCTGCCGGCCTCGGAAGGTGCGACGGGTCTCTTCAACACGCTCGTCACCTTCTTCGTCACGCCCTCGCGGCTCGTCGGATACGAGTTCAAGGACGGCATTCCCGAGGATGCGCGCACGCTGCTCGTCGTGCCCTGTCTGATCTCCAAGCGCGACCATGTGGACGAGCTGGTGCGCAACCTGGAAGTTCACTATCTGGCTAATCCGCGCGGCGAGATCTATTTCGCGCTGGTCAGTGACTGGGCCGACAGCCAGAGCGAGGAGACGCCGGCCGATCTCGACGTCCTGGAATATGCCAAGCGCGAGATCGCGACGCTTTCGGCCCGCTATGCCTATGACGGGCGCACGCGCTTCTATCTCCTGCACCGCCGCCGCCTCTACAACCCTTCCGAAGGGGCGTGGATGGGCTGGGAGCGCAAGCGCGGCAAGCTGCACGAGCTCAATCTTCTCCTGCGCGGCGACGGCGACACGACCTTCCTGCCGGGCGCCAATGTCGTTCCGGCCGACGTCAAATATGTCATGACGCTCGATTCCGACACGCGCCTGATGCGCGATGCCGTGACCAAGCTCGTCGGCAAGATGCACCACCCGATCAACCGCCCGGTCATCGACGAGGCGACGGGCGAGATCGTCGCCGGCTATTCCATCCTCCAGCCGCGTGTCACGCCCTCGCTGACGACGGGCAAGGAGGCCTCCACCTTCCAGCGCATCTTCTCGGCCGACCGCGGCGTCGACCCCTATGTCTTCACCGTTTCCGACGTCTACCAGGACCTTGCCGGCGAAGGCACCTTCACGGGCAAGGGCCTCTACCATGTCGACGCCTTCGAGGCGGCGGTGAAGGGGCGGATCGGCGAGAACGCCGTTCTCAGCCACGACCTGCTCGAAGGTTCGCTCTCGCGCTGCGCGCTGGTGACGGACGTGGAGCTCGTCGAGGACTTCCCGACGCGCTACGGCGTCGAGACCTCGCGCCAGCATCGCTGGGCGCGCGGCGACTGGCAGCTGCTGCCCTATCTCTTCGGCCCGTCGAGCGGCATTCCCATGCTCGGCCGCTGGAAGATGTACGACAACCTGCGCCGCAGCCTCATTCCCATCGGCTGGCTCGTCGCCTCCGTCATGGGCTGGTACTACATGGAGCCGCGCCAGGCGCTGATCTGGCAGCTCGTGCTGATCTTCCTGCTCTTCGTCGCGCCGACGCTCTCGCTCATTTCGGGCATCATGCCGCGCCGCAGCGACATCGTCGCCCGCGCCCATGTGCACCGCGTCTTCTCCGATATCCGCGCGGCCAATGCGCAGGTCGCCTTGCGCATCGTCTTCATCGCCCATTCGGCGGCGCTGATGGCGGACGCCATCGTGCGCTCGCTCTACCGCACCTTCATCAGCGGCAAGCTGATGCTGGAATGGCGCACGGCCGCGCAGGCCGACAGCGGCGCGCGCGGCGGCATCCTCGCCCATTACAAGTCCATGTGGCAGGCGCCGGCGCTCGCGGTGTTCTCCGTCGCGCTCGCCATGATCTCCAAGACGGGCCTGCCTTTCATCGGCGTTCCCTTCGCGCTCGTCTGGATGCTCTCGCCGATGATCGCCTGGTCCGTTAGCCAGACGGCGGAGACGGAGGACCAGCTCGTCGTTTCCGACCATGTCGCGACCGAGCTGCGCAAGATCGCGCGACGCACCTGGCGCTATTTCGAGACCTTCGTCACCGCCGAGCAGCATTTCCTGCCGCCGGACAACTTCCAGGAAATACCGCAGCCGGTTCTGGCCGAGCGCACCTCGCCGACCAATATCGGCGTCTACCTGCTCTCGGTCATCTCGGCGCGCGATTTCGGCTGGCTGAGCTTCGAGGAGACGGTTCGTCGCCTCGAGCAGACCGTCGCCACCATCGACGGCATGCCGAAATACCGCGGCCACCTCTACAACTGGTACCGCACCAATACGCTGGAAACGCTCGGGCCGCGCTATGTCTCGGCGGTCGACAGCGGCAACCTCGCCGGTCACCTCATCGCCATCTCCTCCATGTGCCGCGAATGGGCCGAAGCCCCGTCTGCGCATCTCCAAGGCAGCCTCGACGGCATCGGCGACGTCGCCGCGATCCTTTCGGAAACGCTCAAGCAGCTTCCGGACGACCGCAAGACCGTGCGCCCGCTGCGTCGCCTCATCGAGGAGCGCATCGAGGGCTTCCACAACGCGCTCGCCGCCGTCAAGCGCGAGCACGAATTCGCCTCGATCCGCGTCATCAACCTTTCGGTGCTGGCGCGCGACGTGAACAAGCTGATCGTTAATCTCGACCACGAGATCAAGTCGCCGCAGAGCGCGGAGGTCGTGCACTGGGCGGGCGCGCTGGTCTCGACCTGCGAGGCGCATATCGCCGACAGCGTCTTCGACCTCGGCAGCATCGAGGCGCTGCGCGACCGGCTGGCCGTGCTGCGCGACCGGGCGCGCGACATCGCCTTCTCGATGGATTTCGGCTTCCTCTTCCGCCAGGAACGGCGCCTCCTCTCCATCGGCTACCGCGTCGAGACGAACGAGCTGGACGAGGCCTGCTACGACCTGCTTGCCTCCGAGGCGCGCCTGACGAGCCTCTTCGCCATCGCCAAGGGCGACCTGCCGACCGAGCACTGGTACAAGCTCGGCCGCCCGGTCGTTCCGGTCGGCTCGCGCGGCGCGCTCGTCTCCTGGTCGGGCTCGATGTTCGAATACCTGATGCCGCCGCTCGTCATGCAGGAGCGTCAGGGCGGCATCCTCAACCAGACGAACAACCTCGTCGTCGTCGAGCAGATGAACCACGGCCGCCGCCTCGGCACGCCCTGGGGCATCTCGGAAGCGGCCTTCAACGCCCGCGACCACGAGCTGACCTATCAGTACACCAATTTCGGCGTGCCGACGCTCGGCCTCAAGCGCGGCCTCGGCCAGAACGCGGTGATCGCGCCCTACGCGTCGCTCCTCGCCACGCAATATGCGCCCAAGGCGGCGCTGGAGAATCTCGAGCGCCTGCGCAAGCTCGGCGCGCTCGGCGTCTACGGTTTCCATGACGCCGTCGACTTCACCCCGACGCGCGTGCCGGAGGGCAAGACCTGCGCGGTGGTGAGGAACTACATGGCGCACCATCACGGCATGTCCATCGCCGCTGTCGCCAATGTCGTCTTCAACGGCGTGCTGCGCGAGCGCTTCCATTCGGATCCCGTCATCGAGGCCGCCGAACTGCTGCTGCAGGAAAAGGCGCCGCGTGACATCCCGGTCATCAACGCCAAGCGCGAGCCGGAAACCGTCGGCAGCACGCAGGCCGACCTGCTGCGTCCGGAAATCCGCATCTTCAAGGATCCGATCTCCCGCGAGCGCGAGACCGTGTTCCTGTCGAACGGCCATTACTCCGTCATGCTCACGGCGACCGGCGCGGGCTATTCGCGCTGGAACGGCCAGTCCGTCACCCGCTGGAAGCCCGACCCGACGGAAGACCGCTGGGGCTCCTTCCTCTTCCTGCGTGACATGGGGACGAACGAATGGTGGTCCGCCACCGCCGAGCCCCGGCGCATCGAGGGCGAGGTGACGAAGACCCAGTTCGGCGACGACAAGGCGGAGTTCATCAAGACCGTCGGCACGCTGACCAGCGAGGTCGAGTGCATCGTCGCCACCGAGCACGATGCCGAGGGCCGTCGCCTGACCCTGCTCAACACCGGCACGGAAGACCGCTTCATCGAGGTGACTTCCTATATGGAGCCCGTCATCGCGACGGACGACGCCGACAACGCCCACCCGCTCTTCTCGAAGATGTTCGTGCGCACCGAAATCGGCAAGCGCGGCGATGTCATCCGCGCGGAGCGCCAGAAGCGCAATCCGAACGAGCCGGACATGGCGATCGCCCATCTCATCGTCGACAATGCCGGCCCCTCGCGCCGCACAGAGATTGAGACGGACCGTCGCCGCTTCATCGGCCGCGGGCGCTCGCTGCCGACCGCCGCCGCCTTCGACGCCGGCGCTCAGCTCTCGGGCACGGACGGCTTCACGCTCGATCCGATCCTGGCGCTGCGCCGCGTGGTGCGCGTTCCGGCCGGCAAGAAGGTCAAGGTCATCTTCTGGACCATCGCTGCGCCGAGCCGCGCCGAGGTGGATGCCGCCATCGACCGCTATCGCCACCCAGATGCCTTCAACCACGAGATGATCCATGCCTGGACGCGCTCGCAGGTGCATATGCGCCATGTCGGCGTCACCTCGCAGGAGGCGGCGAGCTTCCAGATGCTCGGTAAGTACCTGACCTATCCGGACATGCATCTGCGGGCCGATACCGGCACGATTGAGACGGGGCTCAAGGCGCAGTCGGCGCTCTGGCCGCTGGCGATTTCCGGTGATTTCCCGATCTTCATCGTACGCATCAACGACGAGATCGACCTCGATGTCGCCCGCGGGGCGTTGCGCGCGCAGGAATACCTCCGTCACCGCGGCGTCACCGCCGACCTCGTGATCCTCAACGAGCGCGCCGCCTCCTATGCGCAGGACATGCAGCACACGCTCGACCAGATGTGCGAGGCGCTGCGCATGCGCGGCCAGTCGGATGGCGTGCGCCAGCATGTCTTCACGGTGCGCCGCGACCTGATGGAGGTCTCCACCTGGCAGGCGCTGCTGGCGACGGCCCGCGCCGTCTTCCACGCCCGCAACGGCACGCTTTCCGACCAGATCGCCCGCACCGTCTCGCTCTTCTCGACGCCGCGCGGCGAGGAGGAGGCAAAGGCGGATGCGGATGCAATCGTGCCGAAGCTTCCGGTGCCGGAAGGCGAGCCCGTTGCCATCGATGGCGAGGGCCTTTCCTTCTGGAACGGCTTCGGCGGGTTCAACGTCGACCGGCGCGAATATGCCGTGCGCCTGCGCGGCGGCGAGGCGACGCCGCAGCCGTGGATCAACGTCATCTCCAACCGCGAATTCGGCTTCCACGTCTCGGCGGAAGGCGCCGGCTTCACCTGGAGCCGCAATTCGCGCGACTTCCAGCTCACGCCCTGGACAAACGACCCGGTCATCAACCGCCCAGGCGAGGCCTTTTATGTGCGGGACCGCGACCGCGACACCGTGATGACGCCCTTCGCCGCCCTTTCACGCAAGCGGACGGTGAAGTTCGAGACCTGGCACGGCCTCGGCTACACGGCCTTCCGCAGTTGGGAGGACGGCATCGAGCTCGATCTCGTCCAGACGGTCGATCCCGAGGACCCGGTGAAATATTCGCGCCTCGTCGTGAAGAATACCGGCGAGACGGCGCGCAGTCTCACGGTCTACGGCTATGTCGAATGGGTGCTTGGCAACAATTCCGCCAAGACGGCGCCCTTCGTCGTGACGAGCCATGACGAGGAAAGCGGCGCGCTCCTTGCGACCAATCCCTACAGCCTCGAATTCTCCGGCCGGACCAGCTTCTTCGGCGTCAATGCGCCGGTGGCGGGCTTCACGGCGCGGCGGCGCGATTTCATCGGCCGCACCGGCGATATCGTGCTTCCTTCGGCCGTTGCGGCGGGGCAGCCGCTTTCCGGCAGTGCCGACGGCATCGGCGATCCCTGCGCGGCGCTCGCCGTCGACATCACGCTGAAGCCCGGCGAGAAGCGCGAGCTCCTCTTCATGCTCGGCGACACCGCCGATGCGGAGAGCGCCCGCGCGCTGGCCGGCAAGAGCCGGGCGGCGGATTTCGATACGGTCATGGCGTCGGTCCGCTCCTTCTGGGAGCGCTTCACCGGCACGCTCCAGGTCAAGACGCCCGATGCGGCGCTCGACCGGATGGTCAACGACTGGCTGCCCTATCAGGCGCTCGGTTGCCGCATCATGGCGCGCACCGCCTTCTACCAGGCGAGCGGCGCCTATGGCTTCCGCGACCAGCTGCAGGATACGCTCGCCTTCATCATGCATCACCCGGAGCTGGCCCGCACGCAGATCCTCAACGCGGCGGCCCGCCAGTTCGTCGAAGGCGACGTGCAGCACTGGTGGCTGCCCGATACCGGCGCCGGCGTGCGCACGATGATCTCCGACGACGTCGTCTGGCTCGCCCATGCGGTGGAGTATTATTGCCGGGTGACCGGCGACCGCGGGCTGCTCGAGGAAAGGCTCGCCTTCATCGAGGGCCAGCAGCTCGCCGAGGGCCAGCACGATGCTTTCTTCAAGCCCGACCGCTCGTCGGAAGAGGCCTCGCTCTATGACCATTGCGCCCACGCGCTCGATCTCGCGCTCCGGCGCACCGGCGAGAACGGCCTGCCGCTGATCCTCGGCGGCGACTGGAACGACGGCATGAACCGCGTCGGCGAGGAAGGCCGCGGCACGAGCGTCTGGCTCGGCTGGTTGCTCGCCGGCACCCTGCGCGGCTTCCTGCCGATCGCCCGCGAACGGGGCGATCACGGCCGCGCCGAAATCTGGGAAGGCCATCTCGGCCGGCTGAAGGAAGCGCTCGAAACGGCGGGCTGGGACGGCGGCTACTACCGTCGCGGCTATTACGACGACGGGACGCCGCTGGGCTCGGCGACAAGTGCCGAGTGCCGCATCGATTCCATCGCCCAGAGCTGGAGCGTGCTCTCCGGCGAGGGCGAGCCCGCGCGCTCGCGGCAGGCGATGGACGCCGTCATGGCCGAACTCGTCGACAAGGAAAACGGCATCATCCGCCTGTTCACGCCGCCCTTTGCCGAAACCCCGCAGGATCCGGGCTACATCAAGGCCTATCCGCCGGGCGTGCGCGAAAACGGCGGCCAGTATACCCATGCGGCGACCTGGGTCGTCCTGGCGCTGGCGCGCCAGGGGAGGGGCGACGACGCCTATGCCTGCTTCGATCTCCTCAACCCGGTCAGGCATGCGCTCGATCCGGAGGCGGCCGAACGCTACCGCGTCGAGCCCTATGTCGTGGCGGCCGACGTCTACGGTGTCGGCGAGCGCACCGGGCGGGGCGGCTGGAGCTGGTACACGGGCTCGGCCGGGTGGCTCTACCGGGCGGCTGTCGAGGGTATTCTCGGCGTCCGCAAGGAAGGCGGCCGTCTCTTCGTCGATCCGGTGCTTCCGGCGGCATGGAACGGCTACAGCGCCACCCTCACGCTCGACGGACGGAAGCTTTCGATCCGCGTCGATCGCGGCGAGGACGGTGGATGGCAGGCAACCGTGAACGGCACTGTCATCAAATCTTCAAACGAGGGCTATTTGCTCTGATCCGCACCACGCGGATCAGAGTATCATGGCAGACAGACATGGACCGACAGGCGTCGTGCCGCGGCAACGCGACACGCGCCTCGATGTCTTCCGGGCCCTCGCCCTCCTGACGATCTTCGTCAATCACGTTCCGGGCCAGTATCTGGAGCACCTGACGCACAAGAACTTCGGCTTTTCCGATTCCGCGGAAGCCTTCGTGCTGATCTCCGGCATGTCCGTCGCGCTCGCCTATGGCGCGCGCTTTGCGGTCGGCGAGCGTCTCGCCCTGACGCTGCGCATCCTGCGGCGGGCGCTGACGCTCTATATCGCGCATATCATGACAAGCATCATCACCTTCGCGATCTTCGCGGGCGGGGCGTTGTGGTTCGCGCGGCCGGACCTGCTTTCGGAGATCAACCTGCGCGCCGTCGTCGACCGCACGGACGAGGGCGTCGTCAGCATGGTGCTGCTCGGCCACCAGTTCGGCTACAACAACATTCTGTCCATGTATGCCGTCGTTTTCCTGATGCTGCCCGGCTTCCTCTGGCTCTACCGGCAGAGCGCGCGCCTGCTGCTCGCCGTGTCGGGAACGATCTGGCTGTGTGCCGGCATCTGGCGGATCGCGCCGTCGAACTTCCTCGACGACGGCTACTGGTTCCTCAACCCCTTGTCCTGGCAGTTCCTCTTCGTCATCGGCTTCGTCGGCATGATGCGCGCGAAGGGGAAGGGCATTCCGCGCCATCCGTTGCTGACGGCGCTTGCTGTGGCCTATCTCACCGTCTCGATGCTCTGGGTGGTGCTGTCCTGGTGGTTCATCGACTTCTCCTACGGCCTGCCGGCGGTGCTGACGGGCTTCGACAAGACCTTCCTTTCCGCCACGCGGTTGCTGCATGTGCTGGCGGGGGCCTATCTGATGGCGACGATCCCGGCGCTTACCGGATGGGCGGCGCTGCCGCTTTCCCATCCGCTGGTGGCGGTGGGGCGGCATTCGCTTGCCGTCTTCATCTTCGGCACGATCCTCGCGATGGCCGGGCAGGTGCTGATGTTCGTCACGGGGAAGAACCCGCTGCTCGGGACACTCTACGTGCTGCTCGGCATCGCCCTCCACTTCGCCTATGCGCGCTATCTCGACTGGCAGGCCGCGGTCATCGCCAATGCAAAACGGCAGGGCCTCGAGGCCCTGCCGGTCAAAAGCGATCCGTAAGCGGTAACGCCCGTCAGGCGGCAGTGTGGCTCTTGCGCACGTCGTCGTCGGTCAGGATGCCGCTGGCGCGCAGCAGCGCGGCGAAGCGGCCGTTGCTCTGGCTGAGATCGTTGAACGTCCCCATCTCGGCGATCTGGCCGTGATCCATGAAGACCACGAGGTCGGCCTCGCGGACCGTCGACAGGCGGTGCGCGATGATGAAGGTCGTGCGATTGCGGCGGAGCGAATCGATCGCCGCCTTGACGCGTGCCTCCGTCTCCACGTCGAGCGCGCTGGTCGCCTCGTCGAGCACGAGGATCGGCGCGTTCTTCAGGATCGCGCGGGCGATGGCGATGCGCTGGCGCTCGCCGCCGGAAAGGCGGTTGCCGCGCTCGCCGACATGGGTGTCGTAGCCGCTCTGGCGCGAGGTGATGAAGTCGTTCGCCGCCGCCGCTTCGGCGGCCGCCACGATCTCCTCCTGGCTCGCGCCCTCGCGGCCGAGGCGGATATTGTCGGAGATCGAGCGGTTGAGCAGGCCCGCATCCTGGAAGACGGTGGCGATGGAGCGGCGCAGCGACTTGCGCGTCACCGTTGCGATATCGACGCCGTCGATGAGGATCTGGCCGGACTGCGGCTCGTAGACGCGCTGCAGGAGATTGACCAGGGTGGTCTTGCCGGCGCCCGTCGGGCCGACGATGGCGACCGTCTGGCCGGCTTCCGCCGTGAAGGAGACATCGCGCACGCCCTGCGTGGCATTGGCGAAGTCGAAGCTGACATTGCGGTACTCGACCTTGCCCTTCACCTCGCCGAGCTCGCCGGCATCGCTCGGCTCCTCGCGGTCCTTGACGGCGTCTTCCAGCGTGAAGAAGTCCTCCAGCTTGGCGCGCGCCTCGAAGATCTGCGTGGCGAAGGCCTTCATCTGGTCGAGGCGACCGATCAGCAGGCCCGCAAAGCCGATGAAGGCGATGACGTCGCCGACGCGGATCTCGCCCTTCTGGACGAGCACGGTGCCGATGACGAGAATCGTCATCATGGAGATGGTGGAGGCGATGCGGTTGAGCGCGCTGGCGAGCGCCCACCAGTCGAGCACCGGGAACTGAGCGTTGATCAGGCGCTCGGCAAAGCCCTTCAGCTCGCGGGTTTCCGCCTCGATGCGGTTGTAGCTGTGCACCACCGAGACGTTGCTGATCGAGTCCGACACATGGGAGAAGACGGTGTGGTAATGGTTCTCCACCGACGCCTGTCCCTCGCGCGTACGGTTCATCACCGCCTTGCCGATGACGACATAGAGCGCGCCGAGCACCACGAGCACCAGCGACAGGCGATAGTCCATCGTGAAGGCGGTCGGGATGAGGAGGGCGAGCGCGATGGCGGTGGCAAGATGCGTGCGCATGAATTCGAGCCAGAGGCCGAACAGCGTCTCGCAGGCGCGCAGCAGCGTGTGCAGCGCATTGGAGGTGCCGCGCTGGCTATGCCAGGCGAGCGGCATGGAGATGATGCGGCCGAAGGCTTCCGTCAGCAGGCTCGCGCGCCGTCCATGCGCCAGCCGGTCCGCCTCGCGGGCGACGAGCACATAGGCGATGGTGTTGAACAGGCCGAAGCCCGCCCACATCAGAAGCAGCGGCGTGACGGCGCTCTTGCTGGAGATGGCATCGATGATGCGGCCGAAAAGGATGGGCTCGGCAATGGTGATGACCGCCAGGATGACGTTGGCGGCGACGACGAGACCAACTCGAAGCTTGTAGGTGCCAAGATAGCTGAGGGCTCTTGCATAGACCTGAAACAAAGACACGGGAATGGAGCCTTTCCGGCGATACCAGTTATGCGGTGCAGCGAGCACCTTCTGTCCCTTCGCTGCGGGTATTAATCAGCGGAAGCGACAAAAGTTCTTCCGCGTCAAGCAAATTTCATGACCGCCCTGACATCTTGCGTGATTTTCTCATTTTCACGGCAGCCATGCATGCAAGACGATTGATTTTCAGCATGCGATCCTGCCATTTGTAAGGCGGGGAATATGAATGGGGCGCTTGGGCCGGTTGTCGGCCGGGTTCAGCTTTATCAGTTGGTTAAACAAAGCTAGTCAAGCGCGGGGCATATGAATATCAACTTGCTGGTGCAATTCCTTGCACTGATCGACGAGTTGCGCGATCGGGAAGAGGCGACAGCCGAATTCGAGCGTCTGCTGACGCTTTGCGGCTTCGATTATTACGGTCTCCTGCTGGCGCCGAGGCCGGTGGACGAGCCGTCCCGCCTGCTGCTTGCCGGCCGCTGGCCGGAGGGCTGGCCCGAACTCTACCTGCGCAGGCGCTACATGCAGATCGACCCGACCGTGCGCTATCTCGGCCATGCCCAGCAGGGCTTTCGCTGGCGTGATACGCTCGGCGCCTTCCGCACGAGCCCGCATCGCAAGCGCATGGAACGCATGATGGTGGACGCCCGCAACAAGGGGCTTGAGGACGGCTATGTGTTCCCTATCCACGGCCGGCGCGGCCTCATCGGCAGCCTCAGCATCGGGGGCAAGCCGGTGGACCTCGAAAGCGTGGAACTCGGTCTCTTCGACAGCATCGCCCGGCGGCTTTACTGGAAGCTGGTCCATGCGGTCGATCCGGAGACCGCCGGCCGGCTTGCCGAGGTGGTCGACGTGGAGTTGACTCGCCGCGAGATGGAGGCGCTGACGCTGCTTGCCGAAGGCATGACCTCGCATGAGATCGGCCGTACCCTCGGCATATCCAGCCATACCGTCGACTGGTACATGAACGGCATTCAGGAAAAACTCGCCGCGCGCAACCGCCATCACGCCATCGCGATCGCCTTCAGGCTGGGGCTGGTATCCTAGCAGGTTTGTAGCCGCAGAATCGCCTAAGCGATTGCAAATAAACGATTTTCGGCGTGAAAACGCTTCGCGCCCCCGTCGCGATTGTTTCCAGCGGCGCAAATCTTTTGTTCCGTGACGACTCCAAAATTGCACTTTGGAAATTACCCGCTAATAATTCTCTTCGCGGGTGCAGCATTTTCCCGTTTTCCAAGCCGCCGCTTTCCAAGTCAATGAGGAGTCCGACTTGCCCATTTCCAAGATCCTTGTCGCCAACCGTTCAGAAATTGCCATACGCGTGTTCCGCGCGGCCAATGAACTGGGGCTGAAAACAGTCGCGATATGGGCCGAGGAAGACAAACTTGCGCTGCACCGTTTCAAGGCGGACGAAAGCTACCAGATCGGCCGTGGTTCGCATCTTTCGCGCGACCTCGGCCCTATCGAGAGCTATCTGTCGATCGAGGAAGTGATCCGCGTCGCCAAGCTTTCCGGCGCCGACGCCATCCATCCCGGCTACGGCCTGCTGTCGGAAAGCCCGGAATTCGTCGATGCCTGCGATGCCGCCGGCATCACCTTCATCGGCCCGCGCCCGGCCACCATGCGCCAGCTCGGCAACAAGGTCGCCGCGCGCAACCTCGCCATTTCCGTCGGCGTGCCGGTCGTGCCGGCGACCGATCCGCTGCCGGACGACGAGAAGGAGATCCACCGCCTTGCGGAGGAGATCGGCTATCCCGTCATGCTCAAGGCCTCCTGGGGCGGCGGCGGGCGCGGCATGCGCGCCATCCGCGATCCGAAGGACCTGATCCGCGAGGTGACGGAAGCCAAGCGCGAGGCCAAGGCCGCCTTCGGCAAGGACGAGGTCTATCTCGAAAAGCTCGTCGAGCGCGCCCGCCACGTCGAAAGCCAGATCCTCGGCGACACGCACGGCAATGTCGTGCATCTCTTCGAGCGCGATTGTTCCATCCAGCGCCGCAACCAGAAGGTCGTCGAGCGCGCGCCCGCGCCCTATCTTTCGGATGCGCAGCGCCAGGAGCTCGCCGACTATTCGCTGAAGATCGCCAAGGCGACCAGCTATGTCGGCGCCGGCACGGTCGAGTACCTGATGGATGCCGACAGTGGGAAGTTCTACTTCATCGAGGTGAACCCGCGCATCCAGGTCGAGCACACCGTCACGGAAGTCGTGACCGGCATCGACATCGTCAAGGCGCAGATCCACATCCTCGACGGCCATGCCATCGGCACGCCGCAGTCGGGCGTGCCCGCACAGGCGGATATCCGCCTCAACGGCCATGCCCTCCAGTGCCGCATCACCACCGAAGACCCGGAGCAGAACTTCATTCCCGACTACGGCCGCATCACCGGCTATCGTTCGGCCTCAGGCTTCGGCATCCGCCTCGACGGCGGCACGGCCTATCCCGGCGCGGTGATCACCCGCTTCTACGATCCGCTGCTGGTCAAGGTCACGGCCTGGGCGCCGGATCCGCTGGAGGCGATCGCCCGCATGGACCGCGCGCTGCGCGAGTTCCGCATCCGCGGCGTCGCGACGAACCTCACCTTCCTCGAAGCGATCATCACCCACGAGCGCTTCCGCGACAACAGCTACACGACCCGCTTCATCGACACGACGCCGGAGCTCTTCCAGCAGGTCAAGCGCCAGGACCGCGCCACCAAGCTGCTGACTTACCTCGCCGACGTTACCGTCAACGGCCATCCGGAGGCCAAGGGCCGGCCGAAGCCGCCGGCCGACGTCGCCAAGCCCGTCGTACCCTTCATCGAGGGGGAGATCGTCCCCGGCACCAAGCAGAAGCTCGATGAGCTCGGACCGAAGAAGTTTGCCGAGTGGGTGCGCGCGCAGGGCCAGGTGTTCCTGACCGACACGACCATGCGCGACGCGCACCAGTCGCTGCTCGCCACCCGCATGCGCACGCATGACATCGCCCGCGTCGCCGGCACCTATGCCCGCGCCCTGCCGCAGCTCTTCTCGCTGGAATGCTGGGGCGGCGCGACCTTCGACGTCTCCATGCGGTTCCTGACGGAAGACCCGTGGGACCGGCTTGCCCGCATCCGCGAGGATGCCCCGAACCTCCTCCTCCAGATGCTGCTGCGCGGGGCGAACGGCGTCGGCTACAAGAACTATCCCGACAATGTCGTGAAGTATTTCGTGCGCCAGGCAGCCAGGGGCGGCATCGACGTCTTCCGCGTCTTCGACTGCCTCAACTGGGTCGACAACATGCGCGTCTCGATGGAGGCGGTCGCGGAAGAGAACAAGATCTGCGAGGCGGCGATCTGCTATACGGGCGACCTGCTCAATTCCGCCCGCCCGAAATACGACCTCAAATACTACACCGCCCTTGCGAGTGAGCTGGAAAAGGCCGGCGCGCACATGATCGCGGTGAAGGACATGGCGGGTCTCCTGAAGCCGGCCGCCGCGCGCGTGCTCTTCAAGGCGCTGCGCGAGGCGACGGACCTGCCGATCCATTTCCACACCCACGACACCTCGGGCATTGCGGCGGCGACCGTGCTTGCCGCCGTCGAATCCGGCGTCGATGTGGTGGATGCGGCGATGGATGCGCTTTCCGGCAACACGTCGCAGCCCTGCCTCGGCTCGATCGTCGAGGCGCTGAAGGGCTCCGAGCGCGATCCGGGCCTCGATCCCGAATGGATCCGCCGCATCTCCTTCTACTGGGAGGCCGTGCGCTTCCAGTACGCCGCCTTCGAAAGCGACCTCAAGGGGCCGGCCTCGGAAGTCTATCTGCATGAAATGCCGGGCGGCCAGTTCACCAATCTCAAGGAGCAGGCGCGCTCGCTGGGCCTCGAAACCAGGTGGCATCGCGTCGCGCAGGCCTATGCCGACGCCAACCAGATGTTCGGCGACATCGTCAAGGTGACGCCCTCCTCCAAGGTGGTGGGCGACATGGCGCTGATGATGGTCTCGCAGGACCTCACGATCGCCGATGTCGAGAACCCGGCCAAGGACATCGCCTTCCCGGAATCGGTCGTCTCCATGCTGAAGGGCGACCTCGGCCAGCCCCCGGGCGGCTGGCCGGCCGGTCTCCAGAAGAAGGCGCTGAAGGGCGAGACGCCCTATACGGCCGTGCCCGGCTCGCTGCTGCCGCCGGCCGATCTGAATGCCGAGCGCAAGGCCATCGAGGACAAGCTGGAGCGCAAGGTCGACGACTTCGAGTTCGCCTCCTACCTCATGTATCCGAAGGTCTTCACCGACTATGCGCTGGCCGCCGACCTTTACGGCCCGGTCAGCGTGCTGCCGACGCCGGCCTATTTCTACGGCCTTGCTCCCGGCGAGGAGCTTTCGCCGGAGCTGGAGAAGGGCGTTTCCCTCGTCATCCTGCATCAGGCGAAAAGCGAGCCCGACGAGCAGGGCATGGTCAAGGTGTTCTTCGAGCTGAACGGCCAGCCGCGCCTCATCAAGGTGCCGGACCGCAACCGCGCCGCCACCTCGGCCGTGCGCCGCAAGGCCGACAGCGGCAATACCGCCCATCTCGGCGCGCCGATGCCGGGCGTCATTTCGACGGTCTCGGTCTCGGCCGGCCAGACGGTCAAGGCCGGCGACGTGCTGCTCTCCATCGAGGCGATGAAGATGGAAACGGCGCTGCATGCCGAAAAGGACGGCATGATCTCGGAAGTGCTGGTCAAGGCCGGCGACCAGATCGACGCCAAGGACCTCTTGATCGTCTACGGCGCCTGAGCCTGCCGGCAGGAAGTCCGCATGACGGGGGGATGGGGTTAACCCCATCCCCTCTTTGCCCTTGCGCTTGCGCAATTCCGGCCGCAAAACGCTGCCACTCTATCAGAATTGTTCAATGAAACGCAGGCTTCCATGAGCTTCGTCATCCGCACCGCCGCGCTCGGCGATATCGCCGCCTTCACCGAAATCTACCGCGAATCCGTGCTGAACGGCGTGGCGAGCTATGAGATCGACCCGCCGACGCTCGACGAGATGGAAGCGCGCTTCACGGCGATCACCGGAAAGGGCTATCCCTATATCGTGGCGGTGGAGCAGACCGGCCTCATCCTCGGCTATGCCTATGCCTCGGCCTTCCGCACGCGGCCGGCCTATCGCTGGCTGGTGGAGGACTCGGTCTATCTGGCGCCGGAAGCGCGCGGCAAGGGTGTCGGCAAGGCGCTCTTGGCCGAGCTCATCCGCCGCTGCACGGGTCTCGGCTTCCGCCAGATGGTGGCCGTCATCGGCGGCGCGCACCCGGCTTCCATTGCCGTCCACAGCGCCGCCGGCTTTGCGCATTCGGGCCGTATGACGGCGACCGGCTTCAAGCACGGCCGCTGGCTGGATACGGTCTTCATGCAGCGCCCCCTCGGCGACGGGGCGGAGACGGAGCCGTCGGTGGCGGACTATCCGGGGACGATGGGGTGAATTGAAGGGGATCGGGGTAGGCCGTAACCTCCTCTCCGTCATGCTCGGACCTGACTAGAGCATCCACGCAGCCAATGCCGAGCTACTTGAATCCTCGGGTCAAGCCCGAGGGTGACTTCATTGGAAGCGGGAGAAGGGGAAGGGCGGGCTTACGTCTCGACGAGACGCAGCACCTTGTCGAAGACCTTCAGCACCTGGTTCAGCTCGTGCCCACGCTTCAGGATCATGCCCTGCTGGTTGACGACGCTGTAGGCGCCCTGCTTGGCGGCGAGCTTCGGGTTCTTCTCCACCCGGTAGAGCGGCATTTCGCCGGATCGCTTGAAGATCGAGAAGACGGCCTTGTCGCGCATATGGTCGATGGCATAGTCGCGCCATTCGCCTTCGCCCACCATGCGGCCATAGACCCAGAGGATCGCATCGAGTTCACGGCGGTGGAAGGTCACCGGCAGCGGATCCTTGCTGTTGCGGTATTCCTTGAGGTCGACCACGACACTGGACGCCTGCAAATCCGGCTGATCGGTCATCGAATCTCCGCACCTCGTCTGTGACGGCTGCGTGACAGTGTGCCTGAGCGGCGCTGAAATGCAAGCTGGATGGGCCGAAAGCGGCGATTTCGCAAAAATCCGTCCCGCCGCATTTCAGACAAACAGAAGCCCAAATTAAAAGAGAGAGTTCGCCCGTCGCGGCCCGTACCAGTCTGTTGCCTCAAGCAGGAAGCCGGTTCGGAACGGTGCGCGACTGTCGAAGTTGCCCTGTATCCGTTGCCGGCAGCTTCGTCCCGGTCCGGTCCGTCTTTCTTCGAACCCTCAAGCCCCAGCCCCTCGAAGAAGCCGGACCGGACCTCCCCCGCGGGGGAGGATTTACCGTGATGCCTCGTCGCCTGCCAGAACCGTCGCCCCGAGGATCGCGCCGGGCGTGTCGGCCGTCTTCATGCGCTGGAGAAGCACGGCGCAGCCGCCGGGCTTTTCCTTCTTCTTCAGCATGTCGGCGGGAAGCACCAGATTGGTCTCCTTGCCCTCCCACATGCCGATCGTTTCCATATTGGTCACGGCGTGCCAGTAATTGACGGTCTTGCCGCGATTCTCGCCCTTGTCGATATTGATCGAGCGTTCGCGCTCGAAATAGGCGATCACGATATTGGCCTTGCCCTGCCCGGCTCCGACGTGGATGCGCAGCTCGTCGTTCTTCACCTCGACAGTCACCGGCACGTCGAGCCCCTTGCCTTCCTTCGGCAGGGAATCGAGGCGGGTGCGGATGCCGGAAAGGTCGGCGCCGTTGATGTGCTCGCGGCCGTTCAGCACGGCCTGGGGCGTATAGACGCCGTTGCGGCCGAACATGCGGGCATAGGCATATTGCCGTGCGGTGTTGTCCTTGGAGGCGAGCGTGTCCGCCCAGCCGAGATAGTTCCAGTAGTCGACATGGTAGGCGAGGGCGACGACCTTGCCTTCGCGTGCAAGCGTCTCGAGCGCCTTGTCGGCCGGCGGGCAGGAGGAGCAGCCCTGGCTGGTGAAAAGCTCGACGACGCCCTTCGGCGCGTTCGCTTCCTGTGCATGGGCGACGCCGGCGCCGAGCGTCAGCAGGATCGCCAGACATTCCGGTACATACGGTCTCGGCATGATCATTTCCAATGCAATGCCGGCCGCAGGCCAGCCTTTTCAGCCGTCTTACGCCCTTGCCGCTTCAACAGGAAGTCACGATGGAGTGAGATTTTTGCCCTCGAAAACGAAAAATGCCGGGGCTTTCTGCCCCGGCACTTCGTTTTCAGCCGTTGGTGGCTCAGGCGGCGAGGTCGCGCAGAACGGTCTGCAGGATGCCGCCGTTGTTCATGTAGGTCACCTCGTCCAGCGTATCGATGCGGCAGAGGAGCGGAACTTCCTTCACCGTGCCGTCGGAGTAGGCGATCCTGGCGATCTTCTTCTCGCGCGGCTTGATGTCGCCTTCCAGGCCCTCGATCGTGACGACTTCGTCGCCCTTGAGGTCGAGCGAAGCCCAGGTCGTGCCTTCCTCGAAGACGAAGGGCACGACGCCCATGCCGACGAGGTTAGAGCGGTGGATGCGCTCGAAGGACTGCGCCACCACGGCCTTGACGCCGAGCAGGTTGGTGCCCTTGGCCGCCCAGTCACGCGAGGAGCCGTTGCCGTATTCGACGCCGGCGAAGATGACGAGCGGAACGCCCTCGGCTTTGTACTTCATGGCCGCGTCGTAGATCGACATCTCTTCCTTGGACGGATAGTGGATCGTGTAGCCACCTTCCTTGCCGTTCGGACCGAGCATGTGGTTGCGGATGCGGATATTGGCGAAGGTGCCGCGCATCATGACTTCATGGTTGCCGCGGCGCGTGCCGTACTGGTTGAAGTCCGCGACTGCGACGCCGTTATCCGTCAGGTACGCACCAGCCGGGGAAGCCGCCTTGATCGAACCGGCCGGCGAGATGTGGTCGGTCGTGATCTTGTCGCCGAAGAGACCGAGGACGCGCGCGCCTTCGATGTTCTTGAGGCCCGAGCCGGTCTTGCCCATGCCCACGAAATAGGGCGGGTTCTGCACATAGGTCGACTTGTCGTCCCAGGCATAGGTCTGGCCTTCCGGCACCTGAACGGCCTGCCAGTTCTCGTCGCCCTTGAAGACGTCGGCATACTTCGTGGCATAGAGCTCACGCGTGACGTACTTCATGATGAACTCCTGGATCTCCTTGGAGGAGGGCCAGATGTCCTTGAGGTAGACGGGGTTGCCGTTCTGGTCCTCGCCGAGCGGTTCCTTGGTCAGGTCCTTCTGGACCGAACCGGCAAGCGCATAGGCGACGACGAGCGGCGGGGAGGCGAGGTAGTTCGCCTGCACGTCCGGCGAGATGCGGCCTTCGAAGTTGCGGTTGCCCGAAAGGACGCCCGCCGCGATCAGGCCCTTGTCGTTGATCGTCTTGGAAATCGGCGCCGGCAGCGGGCCGGAATTGCCGATGCAGGTCGTGCAGCCGAAGCCGACGAGGTTGAAGCCGAGCTTGTCGAGGTCGGCCTGCAGGCCCGACTTGGCGAGGTATTCGCCGACGACCTGCGATCCCGGTGCCAGCGACGTCTTGACCCACGGCTTCGTCTTCAGGCCCTTGGCGACCGCATTGCGGGCGAGAAGGCCGGCGGCGATGAGGACCGAGGGGTTCGACGTGTTGGTGCAGGACGTGATGGCGGCGATGGCGACGTCGCCGTGGCCGATATCGTAGTCCGTGCCTTCGACGGCGTAGCGGTTCGAAAGCTGGCCGGGCTTCTTGTAGTCGTTTTCAAGCGCCGTGGCGAAGTTCGGCGCGATGTTTTCCAGCGGGATGCGGCCTTCCGGACGCTTCGGGCCGGCCATGGCCGGGACCACGTCGCCGAGGTCGAGTTCGAGCGTGTCGGTGAAGACGAGGTCGGAGCCGTCGCCGTCACGCCACATGCCCTGCGCCTTCGAATAGGCTTCGACGAGGGCGATGCGCTGCTCTTCGCGGCCGGACATGGTGAGGTAGTTGACAGTCTCGCCATCGACCGGGAAGAAGCCGCAGGTCGCGCCGTATTCCGGGCCCATATTGCCGATCGTCGCGCGGTCGGCGAGCGTCATGTTGTCGAGGCCGGGGCCGAAGAATTCGACGAACTTGGAGACGACGCCCTTCTTGCGCAGCATCTGCACGACCATCAGCACGAGGTCGGTCGCCGTGACGCCTTCCTTGAGCTTGCCGGTCAGCTTGAAGCCGATGACCTCAGGCAGAAGCATGGAGACCGGCTGGCCGAGCATGGCGGCTTCGGCTTC
This sequence comes from Shinella zoogloeoides, assembly GCF_033705735.1. Lineage (NCBI taxonomy): Bacteria > Pseudomonadati > Pseudomonadota > Alphaproteobacteria > Hyphomicrobiales > Rhizobiaceae > Shinella > Shinella zoogloeoides. Next base: position 3,101,049 of record NZ_CP131130.1, on the reverse strand, counting down.
GATGCCGCCCACGCCCCAGCCGAGAACGCCGAGGCCGTTGATCATGGTCGTGTGGCTGTCCGTGCCGACACAGGTATCCGGGTAGGCGACGATCTCGCCGTCTTCTTCCTTGGTCCAAACCGTCTGGCCCAGATATTCCAGATTGACCTGGTGACAGATGCCGGTACCCGGGGGAACGACGCGGAAGTTCTTGAAGGCCTGCTGGCCCCACTTGAGGAAGCGGTAGCGCTCGCCGTTGCGCTGGTATTCCAGCTCGACGTTGCGGGCAAAGGCCGTCGGCGTGCCGAATTCGTCGACGATGACCGAGTGGTCGATGACGAGGTCGACGGGAACGAGCGGGTTGATCTTCTCCGGGTCGCCGCCGAGCGAGACCATCGCGTCGCGCATGGCCGCAAGGTCGACGACGGCGGGAACGCCGGTGAAGTCCTGCATCAGGACGCGCGCCGGGCGATAGGCGATCTCGTTTTCGACCGTGCCCTTGTTCGTCAGCCATTCGGCGACGGACAGGATGTGCTCCTTGGTGACCGAGCGGCCGTCCTCGAAGCGCAGCAGGTTCTCAAGAAGCACCTTCATCGAGTAGGGCAGCTTCGAGACGCCGGCAAGGCCGTTCGCTTCGGCCTTGGGCAGGCTGTAGTACACATAGTCGGTGCCGTTGACCGTGAGGGTCGAGCGACAATTGAAACTGTCTAGGGATTTGGACACTTTATACCCCGTCTCGTCTGGCGCCAGAAAGCTGACGTACGAACGCCCGAGCGCCTGAGGCGCGAATGGGATGCGGGTGCGGCCATTTCCGCTGTCCGTACGCGGAAATCATTCCCGTGTTCGGCGCTTGGATGAAATTCACGCCGACCGCTGGCGTGTTGCGGGCGTTATAGATAATTTCTAAGAAACGATCCAGAGCGCCTGACGGTAAATCGGGACAATTTTTTTGCGTTGCGACCAAGGTCGTAAAGGGAAAGTGAAAAGCCATGCGGCTCGTCGCCGAGGGATTGAGCGCCAAGCGCGGCGAAGACCTGATTTTCCAAGATATTTCCTTTGAAATCGGTAGCGGCGAAGCCCTCGTCGTCAAGGGGCCGAACGGCTCCGGCAAGTCGACGCTGCTGCGGGTTCTGGCGGGCCTCCTGCCGGCGCATGCGGGAACCGCGAAATTCCTTGCTGCAGCGCAACCGGCCGGCCAGATCGGTGAGGCCGCGCACTATCTCGGCCACCGCAACGCGATGAAGCGAGAGCTCACCGTCGAGGAGAACCTGTCCTTCTGGAAATCCTTCTTTGGCGATTTTGTAGGTGGGGCGGGCGTGCCGGTCATGAAGGCAGTCGAGGCTGTCGGCCTCGGCGGCATCGCGCATCTTCCCTTCGGCTATCTCTCCGCCGGCCAGCAACGGCGCATGGCCATGGCCAAGCTTCTCGTTGCCTGGCGCCCGGTCTGGATCCTCGACGAGCCGACGGCGGCTCTCGACGCGGCTGCGGAAACCATGTTCGCGGGCCTCGTGACCTCTCACCTTGCCCGCGGCGGCATCGCGATTGCCGCGACGCATCAGCCGCTGGGGCTGGAAGGGGTGACGGAGCTGCGGATGACGGGTTTTGCCGGGGTCATGGAGGATGTGTGGTGATGGTCGTGTCCGTGGCTACCCCCCTCTGCCCTGCCGGGCATCTCCCCCACAAGGGGGGAGATTGGCAAGAGGTGCAAGCCCAGCCCAAACAGAAACGTCAAAGAGGAAGTAAAGCATTGCCCCACCCAATCTCCCCCCTTGTGGGGGAGATGCCCGGCAGGGCAGAGGGGGGTGAACCAAGCCCTCGAAGCCTAAGGAGTGCCGCATGATCGCCCTCCTCTTCCGCGACCTGAAGCTCTCCGTGCGCGCCGGCGGCGGCGCACTGGTCGGCGTCCTCTTCTTCATGACTGTTGTCGCCGTCATTCCCTTCGGCGTCGGGCCGGACCTCAATCTCCTTGCCCGAATCGGACCTGCCATCCTCTGGATCGGCGCGCTGCTCGCCTCCCTCCTCGGCCTCGACCGGCTGTTCCAGGCCGAGCGCGAGGACGGTTCGCTCGACCTTCTCCTGATGCAGGAGACGCCGCTGGTGCTGACGGTCTTCGTCAAGTGCCTCGCCCATTGGCTCGCGACCGGCCTGCCGCTCGTCATCGCCTCGCCGCTGCTCGGCCTCTTCATGAACATGGACGAGATCGCCATCGGCGCGACGACGCTGACGCTGCTTGCCGGCACGCCCGCCATCACCTTCATCGGTGCGGCCGGCGCGGCGGTGGCGGTGGCGCTGCCGCGCGGCGGGCTGCTCGTCTCCATCCTCGTGCTGCCGCTCGCCATTCCCGTTCTGATCTTCGGGGTGAGCGCGGTCTATGCGGCGATCCAGGAACCGGCGCCCTTCCTGCCGCCCTTCCTCATCCTCGTCGCGCTCAACCTCGCCTTCGCCGTCATCGGCCCGGTCGCCGCGGCTGCGGCCCTTCGTCTTTCGAGCGACTGACGAGAAAGTGATTGCTGCAGATCAATTGAAGACCGGGTGCTTCCGCGTTAAAGAACCATCATGAACGAACCGAGCCTTGCCATCCGCAAATTCAGCGACCTCGCCAACCCGACGCGGTTCCTGGCGCTGGTCGCCATCGTCTGGCCCTGGCTTGCCGGGCTGACGCTCTGTCTCTTCGCGGCAGGGCTCTACCTCTCCTTCACCACGACGGGCGATTACCAGCAGGGCGAGACGGTGCGCATCATGTATGTGCATGTGCCGGCCGCCTGGCTCTCCATGATGTGCTATTCGGTCATGGCGCTCTCGGCGCTCGGCACGCTCGTCTGGCGCCATCCGCTCGCCGACGTCTCGGCCAAGGCCGCCGCGCCTATCGGCGCCTGTTTCACGCTCGTCGCGCTCATCACCGGCTCGCTCTGGGGCAAGCCGATGTGGGGCACCTGGTGGGTGTGGGACGCGCGGCTCACCTCCGTCTTCGTGCTTTTCCTGATGTATCTCGGCCTCATCGCGCTCGGCCGTGCCATGGACGATCCGACGCGTGCCGCCAAGGTCAGCGCCGTGCTGATCCTCGTCGGCTTCGTCAACATCCCGATCATCAAGTTCTCGGTCGAGTGGTGGAACACGCTGCACCAGCCGGCGAGCGTCATCCGCATGGGCGGGCCGACCATCGACCCGGAATTCCTCTGGCCGCTCCTCATCATGGCCGTCGCCTTCACCATGCTGTTCTTCACGCTGCATATCCTCGCCATGCGCAACGAGATCCTGCGCCGCCGCATCGCGGTGCTGCGCCGCCATGCAGCCCGCGCCGCCGGCCGCGCGGGAGGCGCCGCATGAGCCATACCTTCTACGTCGCGGTGTCCTACATCGCCGCCTTCGCCGTCACGCTCGGTCTCGTGCTCTGGGTCTTCATCGACCATCGCGGCCGCCGCCGCGAGATCGAGCAGCTCGAAGCTGCCGGCATCCGCCGCCGTTCGGCGCGCAGCGAGGGCAATCCATGAGCGAGAGCGAAGGCAATGCCGAGGGCGCGGGCAAGCGCACGCGCCTGATCCTCGCCGCGCTGCCGCTGGCAATCTTCCTCGGCCTGGCGCTGATCTTCTGGACGCAGCTCAATTCCGGCCGCGACATCTCGGAAATCCCCTCCGCGCTGATCGGTACCAAGGCGCCGTTCCGCGATCTCGAGCCGCTCGCCGGCGCCACGAAGGACGGCGCGCCCGTCCCGGCACTGACGGCGCAGACGGGTAAGGGCAAGCTGACGCTCGTCAATTTCTGGGCCTCTTGGTGCGTGCCGTGCCGGCAGGAGCATCCGGTCATCCTGGCATTGTCGAAGGACCCGCGCATTACCGTCGTCGGCGTCAACTACAAGGACGGCAGCGAAAATGCGCTGCGCTTCCTCGGCGAGCTCGGTAATCCCTTCTCGGCCATCGGCCTCGATCCCGTCGGCAAGATGGCGATCGACTGGGGCGTCTACGGCATCCCGGAATCCTATCTCGTCGGGCCGGATGGGACGATCCTCTACAAGCGGGTCGGTCCGTTCGATGAAAAGAGCCTGAAGGGCGGGCTCTATCCGGCCATCGAGAAGGCGCTCGGGACGCCCGCTGCGGGCGGCTGATAACTCTCAAAAGGGTTGGGTAATCGCGGGAGCGCTCGCCCCTCATCCGGCCTGCCGGCCACCTTCTCCTTGGCTGCGGGGCGAAGGGATATGCCGCGCCGTTTTCCCCAATCAGCAACCGTTCGTGGGGCAAGTCCCCTCTCCCCGCTTGCGGGGAGAGGGTTAGGGTGAGGGGCAGCCCCATGCAGGGCCGTCTTCCGTCACACGGTTTCCGCCTCCACCCCTTGCGCGCCGAAGCGCGCGGGATTATGCCTTCTTTCGCTCTAACGGGGTGCCCCGCGGGTTTTTGACCTGCCGGCTGAGAGGCGTTTGCCAACCCGAAGAACCTGATCCGGCTCGTACCGGCGGAGGGATTAGACGGCTCAATCCAGCGCCCTATTCCCGTTTGTGACCAGACAAGGAGGCGCTGATGCGCGCGGCATTTCTTTCTTCCATCGCGGTGCTCGCCGCAACCCTCGCCTTTCCCGCCTTCGCGCAGGAAAAGACGCTGACCGTCTACACCTATGAGAGCTTCGTTGCCGAATGGGGCCCGGGGCCGAAGGTCAAGGAGACCTTCGAAAAGACCTGCGGCTGCAAGGTCGAATGGGTCGGCGTCGCCGATGGCGTCGAGCTTTTGACCCGCCTCAAGCTGGAGGGCGAGGGCACCAAGGCCGACGTGGTGCTCGGTCTCGACACCAACCTGATCTCGGAAGCCAAGGCGACCGGTCTCTTCGAGCCGCACGGCCTGAAGCCGGAAGGCCTCACCGTTCCGGGCGGCTTCTCCGACGACACGTTCCTTCCCTACGACTACGGCCACTTCGCCGTCGTCTACGATACCGAGGCGCTGAAGACCCCGCCGGCAAGCCTCAAGGAACTGGTCGAGGGCGACCCGTCGCAGAAGATCGTCATCGAGGACCCGCGCACCTCGACGCCCGGCCTCGGCCTGCTGCTCTGGGTCAAATCCGTCTATGGCGACAAGTCGGCGGAAGCCTGGGCAAAGCTGAAGAACCGCGTGCTGACCGTCACCCCCGGCTGGTCGGAAGCCTATGGCCTCTTCACCAAGGGCGAGGCGCCGATGGTGCTCTCCTACACGACGTCGCCGGCCTATCATGTGATCGCGGAGAATACCGAGCGCTACAAGGCCGCCGCCTTCTCCGAGGGTCATTACATCCAGATCGAGGTCGCCGGCCTGACGCGCACCTCCCATGACAAGGACCTCGCCCGGCAGTTCCTCACCTTCATGACGGGGCCGGATTTCCAGTCGATCATCCCGGAAACCAACTGGATGATGCCCGCCGCCAAGACCCGCGATCCGCTGCCGGCCGCCTTCGACGCGCTGGTGAAGCCGGAAAAGACCTTCCTGATGCCGTCCGACGAGGTCGCGGCGAACCGCAAGGCCTGGATCGACGAATGGCTCGGCGCGATGAGCGCGAAATAGGATGATCTTCGCCCGCGCCGAACGACGGATGCTGGATATCGCCGGGGGCCTTGCCCTCGGCGGCGTGCTCGTCTTCGTCGGCGCGGCGACCGCCGTGCTGCTCGCCCATGCGGGCGGCGGCAGCGGTGCGCCGCTGCTCGATGCCTATATCGGCCGCGTCGCCCGGTTCACGCTGATGCAGGCGGCGCTTTCGACGCTGCTCTCCGTCCTGCTCGCCATTCCTGTCGCCCGGGCGCTTGCCCGGCAGCGGACCTTTCCCGGCCGCGTCTGGATCGTTCGCCTCTCCGTCGTGCCGCTCGGCCTGCCGGCGCTGGTCGCCGCGCTCGGCGTCGTCGGGATCTGGGGGCGGCAGGGCGTCGTCAACGATCTCCTGCGCCTTGCCGGCCTCGAAAGCCCGGTCAGCGTCTACGGGCTCGCCGGCATCCTCATCGCCCATGTCTTTTTCAACCTGCCGCTCGCCGCACGCTTCATGCTCGCCGCGCTCGACCGCATTCCGCCGGAATACTGGTTGTCCTCGGCCAATCTCGGCATGGGGTCAGGTGCGGTCTTCCGGCTCATCGAATGGCCGGTCATCCGCCGCGTGCTGCCGGGCATCGCCGGCCTCGTCTTCATGCTCTGCGCGACGAGCTTCACCATCGTGCTCACCCTCGGCGGCGGGCCGGCGGCCACGACCATCGAGGTCGCGATTTACCAGGCGCTGCGCTTCGATTTCGATCCTGAGCGCGCCGTGCTGCTCGCCTTCCTGCAGATCGCGGTGACGGCGGCGCTGCTCTGGCTCATCTCGCTCTTCGGCCGTCCGCCGGAGGAGGGCATGACCGCCGGCCGCGCCATCCGCCGTTTCGACGGCCGTCGGCGGCGCGTCCCGGATGGCCTTGTCATCCTCCTTTTCACGCTCTTCACCGCCGCCCCGCTCGCCGCCATTCTCGTCTCGGGCCTTGCCGCCGATTTCGGCAGGCTGGCTGCCGATGCGCAGCTCCACCGCGCGCTCGCCACCAGCCTTGCCATCTCGCTCGCCTCCGCCGCCCTCAGCCTTGCCGTCGCCCTTCCCGTCGTGCTGGTGCCACGCCTTGCCGAAAGCGGTGACGGCGGCGGCGCCACGCGGCTGACGGGCCGCGCGCTGCCGGCGGTCGGCTCGCTGATCCTGCTCGTGCCGCCGGTCGTCGTCGCAACCGGCTGGTTCCTGATGCTGCGCACCTTCGGCGAGACGGGCCGCTTCGCGCCCTTCGTCGTCACCGTGCTCAATGCGCTGATGGCGCTGCCCTTCGTCATCCGCGTGCTGGAGCCCGCCTATCGCACGCATCTCTCCCGCACCGCGCGCCTTGCGCTCAGCCTCGGCGTCACCGGCTGGCGGCGCTTCCTGCGCATCGACTGGCCCGCGCTGAAAAAGCCCTTCCTCACCGCCTTCGCCTTCGCCATGGCGCTGTCGCTCGGCGATCTCGGCGCCGTCGCCATTTTCGGCGCGGAGGGCTTCGTCACGCTGCCCTGGCTGCTCTATTCCCGCATGGCGAGCTACCGCACGGCCGATGCCGCGGGCATCGCGCTGATCCTCGGCGTGCTATGCCTGCTGCTGACGCTGCCCTCGACCGCCGCCGAGCGCCAAACCGAAAGACCCGGCTCCGATGCCTGATCCCGCCATTTCCCTTGCCGATGTCACCGTGCGCTTCGCGGAAAAGAGCCTCGCCTTCGATTGCGCCATTCCGGCAGGGGCCGCCGTCGCCGTCGCCGGCCCCTCGGGCGCTGGCAAGTCGACGCTCTTCAACGTCATCACCGGTTTCGAGAAGCCGGCAAGCGGCAGCGTGAGGTTGTTCGGCGAGGATATGGCCGGCCGCGATCCGGCGGAGCGGCCGGTCTCCATCGTCTTCCAGGACAACAACCTCTTCGCCCACCTTTCCGCCGCCGACAATATCGGCCTCGGCGTCGATCCGGGCCTGAGGCTGGATGCGGCTGGCCGTGAAAATGTCAGCGCCGCGCTCGCCCGCGTCGGCCTTGCCGGCTACGAGAAGCGCCAGCCGGGCTCGCTTTCCGGCGGCGAGCGGCAGCGCGTGGCGCTCGCCCGCGCGCTGGTGCGCCGCCGGCCGATCCTGCTGCTCGACGAGCCCTTCGCCGCGCTCGACCCGGCCATGCGGGCGGACATGGCGCGGCTGATCGCCGAGCTTCATGCCGAGACGAAGAGCACGCTCCTCTTCATCACCCACCAGCCCGAGGATATCAGCCGCCTTGCCGAGCGGGTGCTGTTCCTGGAGGCCGGCTCGATCCTCCTCGATGCGCCGGCGGCGGATTTCCTTGCACGCCTCGAACCACCTCCCGTTGCAAAATTCCTCGGCCGTTCCGGCCTTTAACGCGGGGCGGGGCGATTTGACCGGAGTAGACGCCACAATTTGGTCGCCCCCCTGTGTCACCGGAGCCACAGGAAAACCGTTTGTCGAATCGGGAGTTGCCGGCCGGGTATGGCGCGTCTATCTCATCCGTTCGAAGGCGATGCGCGCTCGCGCCGCGGCCGAAGGCTGTGGCACGGGCGCGAACCCATTCAGGGGCTTGGGCAAGAGACATGGCGAAAGCGACGCAGGGAGCTGCAATGGTATCCGGGCGCGGGGTCGTGAGACCCGTCGCGGCCCTGCTGCTCGCGGGCACGCTGCTTTCGGGCTGCCAGTCGCTCATCGAGCAGAGCTATGAGCCGACGATCTCGCCCTCTTCCAATCCGCAGATCGTCGAAGAGGTGCAGAAGAACGATCCGCGCGCCCAGATGGGCGCCCGCGAGCATCCGCGCATCGTGGCGAGCTACGGCGGCGAATACAAGGACGCCAAGACCGAGCGGCTCGTCGCCCGCATCACCGGCGCGCTGACGGCCGTTTCGGAAAACCCGAACCAGTCCTACCGCATCACCATCCTCAATTCGCCGGCCATCAACGCCTTCGCGCTGCCGGGCGGCTATCTCTACGTGACGCGTGGCCTGCTGGCGCTCGCCAACGACGCTTCGGAAGTCGCTGCCGTGCTGTCGCATGAAATGGCGCATGTCACCGCCAACCACGGCATCGAGCGGCAGAAGAAGGAGGAGGCCGAGGTCATCGCGAGCCGCGTCGTCGCCGAGGTGCTGTCCAGCAACATTGCCGGCAAGCAGGCGCTGGCGCGCGGCAAGCTGCGCCTTGCCGCCTTCTCGCGCAACCAGGAGCTCCAGGCCGACGTCATCGGCGTGCGCATGCTGGGCGAGGCGGGCTACGATCCCTATGCGGCCGCACGCTTCCTCGATTCCATGGCCGGCTATGCCCGCTTCACCGCAGTCGATCCGGAGGCCGACCAGAGCCTCGACTTCCTGTCGAGCCATCCGAACGCGCCGCAGCGGGTCGAGCTGGCGCGCCTGCATGCCCGCGCCTTCGGGGCGGAGGGCACGGTCGGCGACCGCGGCCGCGACTACTATCTCGCCGGTATCGACGGCCTTCTCTACGGCGACGCGCCGGAAGAGGGCTATGTGCGCGGCCAGACTTTCCTGCACGGCAAGCTCGGCATTCGTTTCGACGTGCCGGAAGGCTTCCAGATCGACAACAAGGCCGATGCGGTTCTGGCGACCGGTCCCGGCGACGTCGCGATCCGCTTCGACGGCGTCGCCGACAGCAAGGGACAGGATCTCGTCAACTACATTTCGAGCGGCTGGGTGACGGGCCTCAGGCCCGAGACGATCCGGCCGGTGTCGATCAACGGCCTGCCGGGCGCGACCGCGCGGGCCGCCGCCGACCGCTGGGAATTCGACGTCACCGTCGTGCGCATCGACAACCAGATCTACCGCTTCCTGACGGCGGTGCCGACGGGCTCCAAGGCGCTGGAGCCGACGGCGGCGATCCTCAGGAACTCGTTCCGCAAGCTGACCGCGGAGGAAGCCGCCTCGCTGAAGCCGTTGCGCGTGCGCGTCGTCACCGCCCGCCCCGGCGATACGATCGCCTCGCTCTCGGCGCGCATGATGGGGACGGAGCGCAAGCTCGATCTCTTCCGGCTGATCAATGCCATGACCGCGACGAGCACGGTCAAGCCGGGCGACAAGTTCAAGATCATCACCGAATAAACGGCAAGGTTGCCGGTCGCGCCTTCCGGATGCGCAAACAAAAACCCCGCCGTTTCCGGCGGGGTTTTTTCATCGGCCATCCGGCCTGCTGGCATCAGTCGCGATTGCCGAGGAAGCGCAGCAGGAACAGGAAGAGGTTGATGAAGTCGAGGTAGAGCGTCAGCGCGCCCATGATGGCCTTGCGGCCGGCCATGGCGACGTCGTCGGCCTCGAAGTACATTTCCTTGATCTTCTGCGTGTCCCACGCCGTCAGGCCAGCGAAGACCAGAACGCCGATCGCGGAGATCGCGAAGTCGAGCGCCGAGGACTTGAGGAACAGGTTGACCAGCGAGGCGATGATCAGGCCGAAGAGGCCCATGACCAGGAACGAGCCGATCGCGGAGAGATCCCGCTTCGTCGTGTAGCCGTAGAGCGACAGGGCGCCGAAGGCGGCGGCCGAGACGAAGAAGGTCTGCGCGATGCTGGCGCCGGTGTAGATCAGGAAGATCGACGACAGCGACAGGCCCATCAGGCCGGCATAGACCCAGAAGGTCGTCTGTGCGGCCGAAACGCTCATCGTGTGGATGCGGAAGCTCAGGAAGAAGACCAGCGCGAGCGGGGCGAGCATCACGACCCAGCGCAGCGGGCTCAGATAGATCGCCTGGCCGAAGGCCGTGAGCTGGCCGCCGGAAATCGCGGCCTGGGAAGCGAAGAACGCCACGAGGCCGGTGATCGCAAGACCCAGCGCCATCAGGTTGTAGACCCGAAGCATATAGGAGCGCAGGCCCTCGTCGATGACGGCGCCGGCCTGGGCGCCCGCCGGTCGGGTCTGGTAATTGCGGAGATCAGCCATGTTGTCCTCTTGGTTCAAGCCCCATGGGATTACGGTGTCGGTCCCTGCCTTGCGGGCGGTTCCGGGCAGCCGCTGCGGGGCTCCAGCTTGCCTGACGTGAATATGAGCATGAATTGTGTTCCGCACAAGACCCGCAACCTCGGCGGAGGGTGCGGGCCGGTCGTTTTTCAGAGCTCGCGCAGCACGGGCGCGGCCTTCTGCCCCAGAATGCGCCAGGTCCCCGCAAGGCCGATGCCGACGGTGAGGATAAGCGCGGTCGCGACCGTCATCACCGCGACGTCGGGCAGGAAGCTCGACGGCAGCTTCATGATGCGGCTCACCACGAACCAGGCAGCCGCCCCGCCGGCGAAGAGCGCGAAGACGGCGGTTGCCAGCCCCAGCATCAGGTATTCGTAGCTGAAGGCGCGGATGAGTGTCGCCCGCGTCGCGCCGAGCGTCTTCAGCACCACCGCGTCGTGCACGCGCGCCCGGTTGCCGGCGGCGAGCGCCCCGGCGAGCACGAGGATGGAGGCGACCAGCGCGACGGCGGCGGCCGCCCTTATGGCGGTGGCGAGCTGCCCGACCAGTTCGTTCACCACGTCGAGCGCATCCTTGACGCGCACGCTGGTGACGGTCGGATAGGCATTGGTGATCGCCTTCAGCGTCGCGGCCTCCTGCGCCGCCGTCGCGCCCGGGTCGATCACGGTGGCGAGCCAGGCATGCGGCGCGCTGGCGAAGGTGTTCGGCGAGAAGACCATGACGAAGTTGATCGACAGCGATTCCCACTCGACATTGCGGAAATTGGCGATGCGTGCGGTGATGTTGCGGCCGAGCACGTTGACGGTCACCGTATCGCCGATCTTCAGGCCGAGCTCGCGGCCCTCCTCGGTGGAGAAGGACACCAGCGGTTCGCCGGAATAGTCCTCCGGCCACCAGGTCCCTTCCGAAAGCGTCGAGTTTTCCGGCACGCGCTTGGCATAGGTGATGCCGCGGTCGCCGCGCAGCACCCATTGCCCTTCCGGCGGAACCTTGACCTTGGCGACGTCGACACCGTCGAGCTCCATCACCCGGCCGCGCAGCATCGGCACCTCGATGATCTTGCCCTCCGGCATGTTCGCCTTCAGTACTTCGCGGAAGCCGTCGAGTTCGCTGCCCTGGATATCGACGAAGAAGAAGTTCGGCGCACGCTCCGGCAGGTTGCCGGTGAGCTCGCGGCGCAGGTTTCCGTCGATCAGCGTCAGCGTGACGAGGAGGGCAAGGCCGAGGCCGAGCGACAGCACGACGGAGGAGGTCAGCGCGCCCGGACGGTGGATGTTGCCGACCGCGAGCCGGAGCGCCGGCGAATTGACCCGCGGGCTGCGCCGCGCCAGCGCCGTGATCAGCATGGCGACGACCCTGAGCACGACAAAGGCGAAGGCGATGGCGCCGAGGAAGACGAGCGCGATGTAGCGGTCATAGGCCGTGTAGACGGCAAGGCCGGCCAGCGCCGCAAGGAAGAGCGCAGCGCTCAGAATATAGGGCCAGCCCGGCAGGCGGCCCGCCTCGAAGCCCTGCTCGCGGAAGAGCGCGGTGGCCGGCACCTCGCGGGCATGGCCGAGCGGCATGATGGCGAAGGCGAGCGCCGTCAGCAGGCCGAAGACGGCGGCAAGCAGCAGCGCGGAGGGGTAGAGCTCGGCCTTGGCCGATACCGGCAGCACGCCGCCGAGGAACTGCATCGCCACGGACGGCATCAGGGCGCCGACCGCAAGGCCGATCAGGATGCCGATCGAGGCGATCAGAGCGATCTGCGCGAGATAGACGAGCGCGACGAGCGAGGCCGGCGCGCCGAGGCACTTGAAGGTGGCGATCACCGAGCGCTTGGAATCGAGATAGGCGCGCACGGCGTTCGCCACGCCGACGCCCCCGACGATCAGCGCCGTCAGGCCGACCAGCGTCAGGAACTGCGAGAAGCGGGTGATGTTGGCGGTCAGCGCCGGCGCCGCGCTGTCGGCCGTACGGATCGACCAGCCGGCCGTCGGGAAGGCCTTGTTGGCTTCCGCGCGGATGGCGGCCGGGGAGAGATCGGGTTTCGCAAGGCGGATGCGATAGGCATTCTCCACGAGGCTGCCCGTCTGCACCAGCCCGCTCGCCCGCAGGGCCTCCTCGGGCAGCATCAGGCGCGGGGCGAAGCCGAAGCCTTCAGAGACGGCGTCCGGCTCGCGGGTGAGCGTGGCGGCGATGCGGATCTTCGCCGTGCCGAGCAGGATCTCGTCACCGACGGCAAGGCCGAGCCGGTCGAGCAGCAGAGGCGCGACGACCGCGCCATAGGCGTCGCCATCCTTCGCGAAGAGCGCAGCGGCCGGCTTCTGCGGCTCGGTCTCCAGCGTGCCGTAGAGCGGATAGGCGCCGTCGACGCCCTTCGCCTCCACCAGCGTCTGGTCGGAGCCGTCCGGCAGGCGCACCATGGAGCGCAGGCCCGTGGTCCTGGAAACCGCGCCGAGGCCCTCGAAATAGTTCAGCTCCTCGGGCGTGGCGAAGCGGTTGCGGAATTCGAAGCGCACGTCGCCGGCCAGCAGCGTCTGGCCCTGCGAGGCTATCGCCTGCGTAATGGCGCTCGACACCGAATTGACGCCGGCAATCGCCGCCGTGCCGAGCGCGATGCAGGCGAGGAAGATGTAGAAGCCCTTCAGGCCGCCGCGCATTTCGCGCAAGGCAAGGCGAAGGGCGAGCGGGACCTGGCGGAGGACCGCGCCGGCCCTCATGCCGGCACCGCTTCGGCAAGCGCGCGCAGGGGCGCGGCGCCCGAGACGATTTCGCCCGAGCGCATGGCGACCTGCCGGCCGCAGCGGGCGGCAAGCGCCGGATCGTGCGTTACCAGCACCAGCGTCATGCCGCGCTCGGCTTGCTTGGAAAAGAGGAGGTCGGCGATCTGGCGGCCGGTCTCCGTGTCGAGGTTGCCGGTCGGCTCGTCGGCGATCAGCAGCTTCGGCGATGGCGCGAGCGCGCGGGCAATGGCGACGCGCTGCTGCTCGCCGCCCGAAAGCTGGCCGGGATAGTGCGACAGGCGCTCGCCGAGCCCGACGGCCTCCAGCTCGCGCCGCGCGATATCGAAGGCGTCGCGCACATTGGCCAGCTCCAGCGGCACGGCGACGTTTTCCAGCGCCGTCATGTTGGGAATGAGGTGGAAGGACTGGAAGACGATGCCGATATTGCGGCCGCGGAAATCGGCCACCCTGTCCTCGTTCATCGCGTGCAGGGCGGCGCCGTCGATATGGATCTCGCCGCCGTCCAGCCGTTCGAGGCCTGCCAGCACCATCAGCAGCGTCGACTTGCCGGAGCCGGACGGCCCGACGATGCCGACCGATTCGCCCGCATCGATCGTCAGGTCGATCCCCTTGAGGACATGCACGGATGCGGCCGCCCGTCCGAGGGTGAGATCGGCTTTTTTCAGATCGATGATGGTTCTGGCCAAGGAATTCTGCCCTATATGTATGGAAAAGACTGGAATGCCAGCAATCTAGGATCAGCATCATGTCGTTTAAAGCGGCGCTCGGATTTTTCGCCTCACTTGCCATCACAGCTTTGTTATCCACGGGCATGGCCCGCGCCGAACCTGTCAAGCTCGTCGGCTTCGGCGACAGCCTGATGGCCGGCTACCAGCTTCCGGCTGCCGACGCCTTCCCGGTCAAGCTGGAGGCGGCCCTTCGGGCGAAGGGCCATGAGGTCGAGATCGCCAATGCCGGCGTCTCGGGCGACACGACCTCCGGCGGCCTCGCCCGCCTCGACTGGTCGATCCCCGACGGGACGCAGGGCGTCATCCTCGAGCTCGGCGCCAACGACGCGCTGCGCGGCATCGCGCCGGAGGAGACCGAAAAGAACCTCGACGCCATGCTGACGCGGCTCAAGGAGCGCGGCATCGCGGTGCTGCTCGCCGGCATGCTCGCCCCGCCCAACATGGGCGCGGACTATGCCGAACGCTTCAATGGCATCTACGGACGCCTTTCGGAAAAGCACGGTGTTCCGCTCTATCCCTTCTTCCTCGACGGGGTCGTCACCAAGGCGAACCTCCAGATCGAGGATGGAATGCATCCGAACCCGGCGGGCGTGGACGTCATGGTCCAGTCCATCCTGCCGACGGTCGAGACCTTCCTCAAGTCGATCAAGGCAGGGGAGTAGTTCTCGCGGGTGCGAAATTAGGGTTGCGCAAAAATCCGTTGCGTGATTCGCTGACGTTACTTTCCAGCAGGGAGAAGTCGCCATGCCGAGACTTTTCGTCGCCCTCGAAGTGCCGCGCAACGCGGCGATGAGCCTCTCGCTCCTGAGAGGCGGACTTCCCGGAGCCCGCTGGATAGACGTCGAGAACTTCCACATCACGCTGCGCTTCATCGGCGATATCGACGGGCGCACCGCCGACGAGGTGGTCGACCGGCTCGACCGCATCGAGCGCCCGGAATTCCAGCTCGCGCTTTCCGGCATCGGCTCCTTCGGCTCGAAGAAGCCGCATTCGGTTTTCGCCGGTGTCACGCAGGCGCCGGAAATGTACGCGCTGCAGGGCGAGGTCGAGCGCATCTGCCAGCGCCTCGGCCTTCCCGCCGATCCGCGCAAGTTCACCCCGCACGTCACGCTCGCGCGCCTGCGCAACGCCCGCACCGAGGACGTCGCCCACTACCTCTCCGGCCGCGGAAACTTCCACACCGCGCCCTTCACCGTGAACCGCTTCGTGCTGATGTCCTCGAAGGAATCGGTCGGCGGCGGACCGTATCTGACGGAAGAGGTGTTTCCGCTCTACGAGGCGGGCGGCGGCTGGGACGGGGCGGATCTGCGCGACCATCTCGTTTGATCGCCCCGGCCAGCAGGGCGGCTCCTTACCGGTTGATCCGATTCAGCATTTCGTGGTTCTGCCGCGGGCCGGCCCACCCCTAGAGGTGAACAAACCCTGAATCACCCAGAGTCATCGATTCGTCTCCGTTTCGTTCGCGCCCTGTTCCAGACTCTTGCAAAGCATCGGGAAAACCGCCCTATTTCGCCTCCCCCCTTGCCATCGGCCGCCCCGATGGGCATCTGTGAGCCCGAAACTGAAACCTGCCGGGGCATGTCTTGTCGCAAGCACCCATGATCCTGAGCGGCCGCGGGGTGACCGCGGTGCTCGGCCCGACCAATACGGGCAAGACCCACTACGCAATCGAGCGCATGGTGGCACATGAGACGGGCGTTATCGGCCTGCCTCTGCGCCTTCTCGCGCGCGAGGTCTATACGCGCCTCGTCGAGAAGGTCGGCCAGCACAATGTCGCGCTCGTCACCGGCGAGGAGAAGATCACGCCGCATATGGCGCGCTTCTCTGTCTGCACGGTGGAGGCGATGCCGCGCGAGACGCGCGCCGCCTTCGTCGCCATCGACGAGGTGCAGCTTGCCGGCGATCTGGAACGCGGCCACATCTTCACCGACCGGGTGCTGCATCTGAGGGGCCGCGACGAGACGCTGCTGCTCGGCGCGGCTACCATGAAGCCGATCCTCGAGCAGCTCCTGCCCGGCATCCATGTCATCGAGCGGCCGCGCCTGTCGCAGCTCTTCTATTCCGGCTCGAAGAAGATCACGCGCCTGCCGCAGCGCACCGCCATCGTCGCCTTCTCGGCCGATGAGGTCTATGCCATCGCCGAACTCATCCGCCGCCAGCGCGGCGGGGCGGCGGTGGTGCTCGGCGCGCTCTCGCCGCGTACCCGCAATGCGCAGGTCGCGCTCTACCAGGAGGGCGACGTCGAATATCTCGTCGCCACCGATGCCATCGGCATGGGCCTCAACCTCGACGTCGACCATGTCGCCTTCGCGCAGGATCGAAAATTCGACGGCTACCAGTTCCGCAACCTCAACCCGGCCGAGCTCGCCCAGATCGCCGGCCGTGCCGGCCGGCACCTGCGCGACGGCACCTTCGGCGTGACGGGCCGCGTCGATCCCTTCGACGACGAACTGGTCAAGCGCATCGAGACGCACCATTTCGATCCCGTGAAGGTGCTGCAATGGCGCACGACCCGCTTCGACTATTCCTCCCTGCAATCGCTGCGCCAGTCGCTCGATGCGCCGCCGCCGATCGGCGGGCTGACGCGGGCGCTGCCGGCCGTCGACCAGCAGGCGCTGGACCATCTCTCGCGCTACCCGGATGTCCGGGACCTTGCGACGACGCCCGAGCGCGTCGAAAAGCTCTGGGAAGCCTGCGCGCTTCCCGATTATCGCCGCATCACGCCCGCCCAGCATGCCGATCTCATCTCGACGCTCTATGCGGACCTGGTAAAGCGTGGCACGGTGAACGAAGATTTTCTGGCGGATCAGGTCCGCCGGGCCGACCGGACCGATGGCGAGATCGACACGCTTTCGGCACGAATCGCGCAGATAAGGACCTGGACCTATGTGTCGAATCGGCCCGGATGGCTTGCCGATCCGACACACTGGCAGGAAAAGACGCGGGAAATCGAAGACCGATTGTCCGATGCGCTACATGAACGGTTGACGAAACGCTTTGTTGATCGCAGGACATCTGTGCTCATGAAGCGCCTGAGAGAGAATGCGATGCTGGAAGCTGAAATCAGTGTGAATGGCGATGTCTTCGTAGAGGGACATCATGTCGGGCAGTTGGCCGGTTTCCGGTTCACGCTGGCCGCCGGGACGGAAGGCCCCGATGCGAAGGCCGTGCAGGCGGCTGCGCAGAAGGCGCTCGCGCTGGAGTTCGAGGCCCGTGCCGCACGCCTGCATGCCGCCGGCAATGCCGATCTCGCGCTGAGCTCGGACGGCACCGTGCGCTGGCTCGGCGATCCCGTCGCGCGCCTTTCGGCCTCCGACCACATCATGCGCCCGCGCGTCATCCTGCTCTCCGACGAGCAGCTGACGGGCAATGCGCGCGACCACGTTGCCGCCCGCATCGAGCGCTTCGTGAACCATCACATCGCGACCGTGCTGAAGCCGCTGGACGATCTTTCGCGTGCCGAAGACCTGCAGGGCCTTGCCAAGGGCCTCGCCTTCCAGCTCGTGGAAAGCCTCGGCGTGCTGTTCCGCCGCGACGTCGCCGACGACGTGAAGGCGCTCGACCAGGACGCCCGCGCTTCCATGCGCAAGCACGGTATCCGCTTCGGCGCCTACCACATCTTCATGCCGGCGCTGCTGAAGCCCGCTCCGGCCGAACTCATCACGCTGCTCTGGGCGCTGAAGAACGACGGCCTCGACAAGCCGGGCTACGGCGACCTTATCCCGGTGCTGGCCGCCGGCCGCACCTCGGTCGTCACCGATCCGAGCTACGAGCGTGCCTTCTACAAGCTGGCCGGCTTCCGTTTCCTCGGCAAGCGCGCCGTGCGCATCGACATCCTCGAGCGCCTTGCCGACCTCATCCGTCCGCTCCTGCAGTGGAAGCCCGGCACGCCGCGTCCGGAAGGCGCCTATGACGGCCGCCGCTTCATGGCGACGACCGCCATGCTCTCCATTCTCGGCGCGACGCCGGACGACATGGAGGAGATCCTCAAGGGTCTCGGCTACCGTGCCGACAGCGTGAAGGCCGAGGAGGCCGCCGCCTTCCTCGCCGCGCAGGCCCCGGCCGCCGCCGCTGCGGAGACCCCGGCGGAAGCAGGCGCGGAGACCTCCGACGAACACGATGCCGATGCGTCCGACGAAGGCGAAGCGACGGCTGAAGCCCCGGTCGAGACAACCGAGGCTCCGGCTGCGGCCACCGAGGCACCCGTTGCCGAGACTGCGGAAGCCCCGGTCGCGGAAGCGGCCGGCGAAGGCGAGCCGGCCGAGGCCAAGCCCGTCCTCCTCTGGCGTCCGGGCTCGCGCCACGACAACCAGCGTCAGGGCCAGCGCCACGGCGACCGTCAGGGCCAGGGCGAACGCCGCGGCGGCGAGCGTCATCGCGGCCAGCCGGCCGGCGAGCGTGGCGAGCGCCGGGAAGGCGGCCGCGGCCGCCCGGACCAGAACAAGGGCCGCGACGGAAAGCCGCAGGGCGGCAACCGCCCGGATCGCGGCGAGCGCAACGACCGTGGCGGCAAGCCGCAGCAGGCGAAGTTCGAGGCCCGGCCTCCCCGCAAGGAAAAGCCGATCGATCCGGATTCGCCCTTCGCCAAGCTCGCGGCGCTCAAGGAGCAGATGAAGAAGTAGGCCGATGGCGCATAACGAGGAACAGCCCGCGGGTCAGGCGCGACAGCGCATCGACAAGTGGCTGTTCTTCGCGCGGCTGCGCAAGTCCCGCTCGCTCGCGGCGAAGTCCGTCGAGGCGGGCGATGTCAGCGTCAACGGCGTCAGTGTCCGCCAGCCCTCGCATGCGGTGCGGCCGGGCGACGTTATCGTCCTCTCGCTCGACCGGCACGACGCGGTGGTCAAGGTGCTCCAGCCCGGCGTGCGCCGCGGCCCCTATGAGGAAGCCCGCCTTCTCTACAGCGACATGACGCCGCCCCCAGCGCCCCGCGAGGAGCGCAATCTCTTTGCGCAGGCGACGCGCGAACGGGGTGCCGGACGGCCGACGAAGCGGGAGCGCCGGGAAACCGACCGGCTCCAGGCTTTTCCCGGCGACGACGAGGATTAGAATTCTATACCTCGCCCACGTCAGGCGGCGCATGTATTACGCTTGCAAAGCGCCTGCAAAGCCTTTACCTCAGCCACCGGACAGCCTGCGCGAGCGCGGCCCTCTTCTGTCCGGCAAGCCGACTGCGTGACAGGTTTTGCGGCGCCGGATGGCCCCGCCTCCGCCGCCTTATGACGATTCTGGAGTGAAGCATGACGTATGTCGTGACCGACAACTGCATCCGCTGCAAGTACACGGACTGTGTGGAAGTGTGCCCCGTCGACTGCTTCTATGAGGGCGAGAACTTTCTCGTCATCCATCCCGACGAATGCATCGACTGCGGCGTCTGCGAACCGGAATGTCCCGCCGAGGCCATCAAGCCGGATACCGAGCCGGGCCTCGACAAGTGGCTGAAGATCAATTCGGAATTCGCCTCGGTCTGGCCGAACATCACGATCAAGCGCGATGCGATGCCGGAAGCCAAGGAAATGGACGGCGTGGAAGGCAAGTACGAGCAGTATTTCTCGCCGAAGCCCGGCCAGGGCGACTGACCCCGCCGGCCGGGCGCGATCGCCCGGCACCGGGCGGCAATGACCGAAGCTGGGGAAAAAAGCATGCTCGCGCGAAAAGCGCGATAGGGCAGGCTTGATGACCCATGCGAAGCAAATTATTGATTTCGGCACTTTTTTGTGATAGGGTCCGGATACTGATCCAAATCGCGGCATTTTGCGTGCCCGAACACCACCACGAAAGCTAACGATCCCTCAACGTCGCTCACCTCCCATAGGCAACCTCGGTTGCTCAAATGTGATCGCGTCGAAAGGGACGTTTTTGCGCATGGCGGACGGACCAGTGGTGACACCCCCAAGGTGCCCCCCGTCTTTCCCGGGTCCCCGGACCCACCCCGGCCGTCGCCGGGGAGCGTAACAGGGAGTATTTGAATAGAATGACGACCCAGCAGAAGAAATCTTCCACGCGCCAGGGCTTCAAGACCGGCGAGTCGATCGTCTATCCCGCTCACGGCGTCGGCCAGATCGTCGCCATCGAAGAGCAGGAAGTCGCCGGCATGAAGCTCGAGCTTTTTGTCATCGATTTCGAGAAGGACAAGATGCGTCTCAAGGTGCCGGTTGCCAAGGCCGTTTCCATCGGCATGCGCAAACTGTCGGAGACCGATTTCGTCGACCGCGCGCTGAAGGTTGTCCAGGGCAAGGCCCGCGTGAAGCGTACCATGTGGTCGCGCCGCGCGCAGGAATACGATGCCAAGATCAATTCGGGCGACCTGATCTCGATTGCCGAAGTGGTCCGCGACCTCTATCGCGCCGAGAACCAGCCGGAACAGTCCTATTCCGAGCGTCAGCTCTATGAAGCCGCTCTCGACCGCATGGCCCGCGAAATCGCCGCCGTGAACAAGATGTCGGAAACCGAAGCCGTTCGTCTCGTCGAGACGAACCTCGCCAAGGGTCCGAAGCGCGGCAAGGCCATCGAGGAAGACGACTCGCAGGACGAAGCGGCCTGATCTAGGGCGCAACGTCGAAATTTAAAGCCCGGCTGGCGACAGCCGGGTTTTTTATTGGAACTTTTTTGCGCCGCACCCGTTTGAACGCCCGAGGACGACCGGCTCCGGGCGGCCGCGGGAGTGGAACAGCCGCTTTCTTCGCTCGAAGCCCTTTTCGAGCGATCCGCAGGCTCCTCTGAAACGTCATCGTCACGCAGACGAGAGATAGTGCCTCTCGCCGCCTCGGTTCACGTGGAGAGACCGCCATGGCTACGACGACCGCAGACCGCCGCATGATCAAGCTCGCTATGTCCGCCCCCTATCTGGAAAGGGAGGAGGAGCAGGCCCTCGCCCATGCCTGGAAGGACAATCACGACCAGCATGCGCGCAATCGCATCGCCATGGCCCATATGCGCCTCGTCGTCTCGATGGCCGGCAAGTTTCGCAACTTCGGCCTGCCGCTCGGCGATCTCGTACAGGAGGGCTATATCGGCCTGCTGGAAGCGGCAGCCCGCTTCGAGCCGGAGCGGCAGGTGCGCTTCTCCACCTATGCAAGCTGGTGGATTCGCGCCTCCATCCAGGACTATGTGCTGCGCAACTGGTCCATCGTGCGCGGCGGTACCAGCTCCGCGCAGAAGGCGCTCTTCTTCAACCTCCGGCGCCTTCGCGCCCGGCTCGCCCGCGGCGATGACCATCTGACGAGCGAGGCGATCCATCAGGAGATCGCGGCGGCCCTCGGGGTCAGCACGGCGGATGTGCGCACCATGGACGCGCGGCTTTCCGCCTCCGACGTCTCCCTCCAGGCGCCGCTTTCTGTAGGGGAGGGCGGCGAGGGCTCGAACCGCCTTGATTTCCTCACCAGCGACGCGCCCCTGCCCGATGAGCAGGCCGAGGGCAGCATCGACGGCGAACGCCGTCATCACTGGCTGCACTCGGCACTCGGCCAGCTCAACGAGCGCGAGATGAAGATCATCCGCGCCCGCCGCCTCGCCGAGAATGGCGCGACGCTCGAGGAATTGGGCATTCTCCTCGGCATCTCGAAGGAGCGCGTGCGCCAGATCGAGAACCGGGCGCTGGAAAAGCTGAAGGCCGTGCTGATCAGCAAGACGGCGGATTTCGCCTACGCGTGAGGCTTACGGCGCCTTTTCTTCTTCCGGCTGCTCGGCCGAATGGCGCATGATCAGCGGCATCTGCGAGAGCGTGAAGAGGATGGTGATGGGCATGGTGCCCCAGACCTTGAAGGCGACCCAGAAATCGGTCGAAAAATTGCGCCAGACGACCTCGTTCATCACGGCGAGCACGAGGAAGAACAGGCCCCAGCGCAGCGTCAGCTTGCGCCAGCCCTCGTCCGTCAGCTTAAAGGCGGCGTGGAAGACGTAGCCGAGCAGCGACTTGCCGAAGAAAAGCCCGCCGAGCAGGATGACGCCGAACAGCGTGTTGACGATGGTCGGCTTCATCTTGATGAAGGTGTCGTTCTGCAGCCAGAGCGTCAGCGCGCCGAAGACGAAGACGACGACGCCCGAGATCAGCGGCATCATCGGCAGGGTGCGCGTCAGGATCCACGAGACGACGAGCGCGATGGCCGTCGCGGCCATGAAGAGGCCGGTGGCGATGAAGATCGGCCCGCCCATCTCGGCCAGCACCGGAAAGTGCGACGCCAGCCATTCGCCGCGCGAATTGGCGAAGAAGAAGACGACGAGCGGTCCGAGTTCCAGCACCATCTTGAGGAGCGGGCTGACCTTCTCCTCTTCCTTGGCCGGTGCGTCCAGCGTTGCCTTGCTCATGCTCCAACTCCTGCGATCGCTTCCGCGAAATCCTTGGCCTCGAAGGGTTCGAGATCGTCGATCCCTTCGCCGACACCGATGAAATAGACCGGCAGCTTGTGCTTGGCGGCAATCGCCACAAGGATGCCGCCGCGGGCCGTACCGTCCAATTTTGTCATGATCAGGCCCGAGACCCCCGCGACGTTGCGGAAAATCTCGACCTGGTTCATCGCGTTCTGGCCGGTCGTGGCGTCGAGCGTCTGGAGCACGGTGTGCGGGGCGTCGGGATCGAGCTTGCCGAGGACGCGCACGATCTTCTCCAGCTCGGCCATCAGCTCGGCCTTGTTCTGGAGGCGGCCGGCGGTGTCGACGATGAGGACGTCGCTCTTCTTCAGCTTGGCCTGTTCGTAAGCCTCATAGGCAAGCCCCGCCGCATCGGCGCCGAGCTTGGAGGAAACGATGTCGGAGCTGGTGCGATCCGCCCAGATCTTGAGCTGCTCGATGGCGGCGGCGCGGAACGTGTCGCCGGCCGCCAGCATCACCTTCAGGCCCGCTCCGGAAAGCTTGGCGGCGAGCTTGCCGATGGTTGTCGTCTTGCCGGTGCCGTTGACGCCGACGACGAGGATGACATGCGGCTTGTGGCTGAGGTCGAGTTCCAGCGGCTTTGCGACAGGTTCGAGGACCTTGGTGATCTCGGCCGACATGATGCGCGAGACGTCCGCACCGGTCACGTCCTTGCCGTAGCGCTCGGAGGCGAGCGTGTCGGTGATGCGCAGCGCCGTCTCCACGCCGAGATCGGCCTGGATCAGCAGGTCCTCGAGGTCCTGCAGCGTGTCGTCGTCGAGCTTGCGCTTGGTGAAGAGGCTGGTGATCTGGCCGGTGAGTTGCGAGGAGGTGCGGGCAAGGCCCTCGCGCAGGCGCTGGAACCAGGTGCGCTTCGGCTGCGCCATGGGCGCGGCCTCCTCGACGGGCGCCTTCGCGGATGTGGCAAAGCCCTTCGGCAGGGCGGGTGCGTCGGTGGGCTTTTCAGCACGGAGGGCTTCTGCCAGAACGGGGTCCTCGATGTCGTCCGGCGTATCCTCTTCCGATTCCGCTTCGACGATCTCTTCCACGGGCGCGACGAATTCTTCGACCGGCTCTTCCTCGACGGTTCCGTCTTGCGCTCCGGCTTCCGGCTCTGCGACGACCTTTTCGGCGGCCGGTTCGCTCACGGGTTCCGCTTCGGCCGGTTCTTGGGCGGCCGGCGGAGTCGGTGCGTGGGGAAGCGGGTAGATCTCCGGTTCGACGTCTTCTGGAATATGGTAGTCCGCTTCCGGATTGACGGCTTCCGCCTCATCGAGCAGCGGGTCGCGGTCCTCGTCCTCCTCGGCGGGGGCGGCGGGGATTTCCGCGGTTTCCTCCGATGCGGTCTCTTCCGGTGCAGGCTCTTCCGGGGCGATCTCGATGGCTGGCTGGTCGATGATGTCCGGCTCGGCGACAGGTGTCTCTACCACCTGCTGCTCGGCAATGGGCGCCTCCGGCTTCGGCTCGGTGGCGGTGTCTTTTCCGAATGTAAAAATCTTCTTGATGAAGCCGAGAGCCATGAAAGGTATCCGCTAGTTGCGAAGGGACGCGGCGCCGGCCGCATTGAGGGGCCGCATCGTCAGGTGCCTGCCATTGTGTCCGGTGATCGTCACCGGCACAAGATCGCGCGGCTTAAGCCCCGCGGCATCGACGAGCGTGAAGTTTTCCGTATGGGCAAGGCCGTTGTTCTCCACGAGGATCGTTTCCTCTCTCCCGATCATCGAGACGAGATGGGCCTCATGCAGCCTTTTTCCAGTCTCGCGCAGCCGGGCGGCGCGGTCCTTGACGAGCGCGCGGTCGAGCTGCGGCATGCGCGCGGCCGGCGTGCCGGGGCGCGGGCTGTAGGGAAAGACATGGAGATGGGCGATGCCGCAATCTTCCGCAAGCCGCGCCGCATTGGCGAACATTTCTTCCGTTTCCGTCGGGAAACCCGTGATCATATCCGCGCCGAAGCTGGCATCCGGCCGGGCCATCCGCACCCGCGCACAAAAATCCCGCGCATCGGCGCTCGAATGGCGGCGCTTCATGCGCTTGAGGATCAGGTCGTCACCATGCTGCAGGGAAAGATGCAGGTGTGGCATGAAGCGGGGCTCGTCGGCGATGAGATCCCAGAGATGGTCGTCCGCCTCGATGCTGTCGATGGAGGAGAGCCGCAGGCGGCGGATTTCCGGCACCTGCTTCAGGAGCGTCCTGGCGAGCAGGCCGAGGCTCGGCCTGCCGGGCAGGTCCGCGCCGTAGCTGGTCGCATCGACGCCCGTCAACACGATCTCGCAGTAGCCGCTCTCGACAAGCCTGCGCGCCTGATCGACCACCGCGCCCATAGGCACGGAGCGGGAATTGCCGCGGCCATAGGGGATGATGCAGAAAGTGCAGCGGTGGTCGCAGCCGTTCTGCACCTGCACGAAGGCGCGCACATGGCCGTCGATCAGCTTCACCATCTGCGGTGTGGTCTCGCGCACGCTCATGATGTCGTTGACGCGCAGCTTCTCTTCCGCCGAGACGCCGAAATCCGGCAACGCGCGGTAGGAAGCGCTTTTCAGCTTCTCCTCGTTGCCGAGCACCGCGTCCACCTCCGGCATATCGGCAAAGGTGTGCTTCTCCGTCTGCGCCGCGCAGCCGGTGACGATGATGCGGGCATGGGGATTGTCGCGACGGGCACGGCGGATCGCCTGCCGGGCCTGGCGCACGGCCTCGCCGGTGACGGCGCAGGTATTCACCAGCACGGCATTGTTCAGCCCCGCCTTCTCGGCCTGCGCGCGCATCACTTCCGATTCGTAGGTGTTGAGCCGACAGCCGAAGGTTATGACCTCGACGCCGCTCAAAGGGCGGCCGCCCCGGTCTTGTCGCGGCGGAAGGCGCCGGTCGAGGGATCGAGCGTGCCCGACCATTCCCATTCGGCAGGTCCCGTCATCACGACATGGTCGTCGTCGCGCCATTCGATGGTCAGCGTGCCGCGGTTCGGGCTGCTGGCGACGGTGACGGCGACCTTGCGGCCCGTGCGGCCCGTACGCGCGCCGGAAACGCCGGCGGCGCAGGCGGCCGAGCCGCAGGCGAGCGTCAGGCCTGCGCCGCGTTCCCAGGTCCGCGTCGTCATGGAGGACGGTGAGGTGACCTGCGCCAGCGTGATATTGGCCTTTTCCGGGAACATCGGATGGTTTTCGAGCAACGGGCCGAAGCGGTCGAGATCGAAGCTCATCGGGTCGCGGTCGACCCAGAAGACCGCATGCGGGTTGCCCATCGACATGGCGGCGGGCGAATGCAGGATCGGCGCGTCGATCGGCCCGATTTGCAATTCGATGCGGCTCGTGTCGAAGAATTCCTCGGCGAGCGGAATGCGGTCCCACTCGAAGACCGGCTTGCCCATGTCGACGGAGATCGTGCCGTCCGCATGCTCGGTGGCGTTGAGGATGCCGGCGACCGTCTGGAAGGTGAAGGCCTTGCGGCCCGTCTCGGCGGCGAGCGCCTGCACGACGCAACGCGTGCCGTTGCCGCAGGCCTGCGCTTTGGTGCCGTCGCAGTTGAGAATGTCGATGAAGGCATCCGTGCCCTCGACCTTCGGATCGTGGATCGCCATGATCTGGTCGAAGCGGGTGGCAGGATCGGCATTGAGCGCGATGGCGGCCGCCGGCGTCACGGCATCGGCGCGGCCGCGCATGTCCACGACCAGGATCATGTTTCCCAGTCCGTTCATACGGGCGAATTGCGCTTCAGCGGCCATGTCGGAATGTTCCTGTAAAGACCCGGCGTGGAGTCTTTGATTTCTTGCGCGTATATGGCGCAAACAGGCCTCGATTACCAGACGGAGTCTTCGAATCCTGCCCGCGCCGCTGCCGAATCCTTGGTGCGCGAAGGATTCGCGGGACTCCAATCCTTGACTTTCCGGCCCTGTTGCTGTTTAAGCCGCGCATCTGCGACAAGTGAGACTGCTTGAAGCCGCCGACCGGGACCCATTGCGGTATAAACAGATCCCGGAGGTCAACACCCGACAGCGCGATGCGCCCTCGGGTGCTTTTTGGCTTTGCGTCTTGTTTTTGACGCCGATTGCACCGACGTTTCCGCGTGACGCGGAAACAAGAAGGAAGACGTGATGTTTGAAACACTCCAGGACCGCCTTGGCTCCATTCTGAATGGACTGACAGGCCGTGGCGCGCTTTCCGAGGCCGATGTCTCGGCGGCGCTGCGCGAGGTCCGCCGTGCGCTTCTCGAAGCGGACGTGGCGCTGGAAGTGGTGCGCTCCTTCACGGATGCGGTGCGCGAAAAGGCCGTCGGCGCGGAAATCTTGAAGTCGATCAAGCCCGGCCAGATGGTCGTCAAGCTCGTCCATGACGAGCTGGTCTCCATGCTCGGCTCCGAGGGCGTATCCATCGACCTCAACGCTAGCGCCCCCGTCGTCATCATGATGGTCGGCCTGCAGGGCTCGGGCAAGACCACGACGTCGGGCAAGATCGCCAACCGGCTGAAGACGCGCGAGAAGAAGAAGGTCCTGATGGCCTCGCTCGACACGCGCCGTCCGGCCGCGCAGGAGCAGCTTCGCCAGCTCGGCGTGCAGACCGGCATCGACACGCTGCCGATCATCGCCGGCCAGTCGCCGACCGATATCGCCGCCCGCGCCGTACAGGCCGCGAAGCTCGGCGGCCATGACGTCGTCATCCTCGACACCGCAGGCCGCACCCATATCGACGAGCCGCTGATGATCGAGATGGCGGAGATCAAGCGGAAGTCCAATCCGCACGAGATCCTGCTCGTCGCCGACGCGCTGACCGGTCAGGACGCCGTCAACCTCGCCCGCAATTTCGACGACCGCGTCGGCATCACCGGCCTCGTGCTCACCCGCATGGACGGCGACGGCCGCGGCGGTGCGGCCCTTTCCATGCGCGCCGTCACCGGCAAGCCGATCAAGTTGATCGGCGTCGGCGAGAAGATGGGCGAGCTGGAGGAATTCCATCCCCGCCGCGTCGCCGACCGCATCCTCGGCATGGGCGACATCGTCTCGCTCGTCGAGAAGGCGGCGGAGAACATCGACGCCGAAAAGGCGGCCGCCATGGCCGCCAAGATGGCCAAGGGCAAGTTCGACCTCAACGACCTCGCCGACCAGCTTCGCCAGATGCAGAAGATGGGCGGCATGGGCGGCATCATGGGAATGATGCCCGGCATGGCCGGCATGAAGGACAAGATGTCTGCCGCCGGCCTCGACGACAAGCTCTTCGGCCGCCAGATCGCCATCATCAATTCGATGACCAAGGCCGAGCGCGCCAACCCCGACATGCTCAAGCATTCCCGCAAGAAGCGCATCGCCGCCGGTTCCGGCACCGATGCCGCCGACATCAACAAGCTTCTCAAGATGCACCGCCAGATGGCGGACATGATGAAGATGATGGGCGGCAAGAAGGGCGGCATGATGAAGCAGATGATGGGCGGCCTTGCCGGCAAGATGGGCCTCGGCGGCCTTGGCGGCGGCATGCCCGATCTTTCCAATATGGACCCCAAGCAGCTCGCGGCGCTCGCCAAGCAGGCGGAAGCCGCCGGCATCAAGCCGGGCAGCCTGCCGGGCCTCGGCGGCAGCGGCGGTCTTCGCCTGCCCGGTCTCGGCGGCGGCCTTCCGGGCCTGCCCGGCCTGCCGAAGAAGAAGTGAGGAACGCCGCATGACGATCGATCCGAAGGTCAAGCAGCAACTGGGGGAATACCGGCAGTCGATCGACAATATCGACGCCGCCCTCGTCCATATGCTCGCCGAACGCTTCCGCTGCACCAAGGCGGTGGGCGTGCTGAAGGCGACGCATGAACTGCCGCCGGCCGATCCGGCGCGCGAGGAATACCAGATCGAACGCCTTCGCCGTCTGGCGAAGGATGCCAATCTGGATCCGGATTTCGCGGAGAAGTTCCTGAACTTCATCATCCGCGAGGTGATCCGGCATCATGAAGCCATTGCCGCCGAACATGGCGGCGCAAACCACACCGCTTGAAAAGCGGCCCATCTACCCAAGGAGAAATGACATGTCCCTGAAGATTCGTCTCGCCCGTGGCGGTTCCAAGAAGCGCCCCTACTACCAGATCGTCGTTGCCGACGCCCGCTCCCCGCGTGACGGTCGCTTCCTCGACAAGATCGGTTCCTGGAACCCGATGCTCGGCAAGGAAGACGCGACCCGCGTCCAGATCGACGCCGACCGCGCCAAGGAATGGCTCGCCAAGGGCGCCCAGCCGACCGACCGCGTCGCCCGCTTCCTCGACGACGCCGGCGTCCTGAAGCGCGAAGCCCGCAACAACCCGGACAAGGCAAAGCCGGGCAAGAAGGCTCTCGAGCGCGCCGCCGAAAAGAAGCAGA
The DNA here is from genome assembly GCF_033705735.1 of Shinella zoogloeoides. Classification (NCBI taxonomy): domain Bacteria; kingdom Pseudomonadati; phylum Pseudomonadota; class Alphaproteobacteria; order Hyphomicrobiales; family Rhizobiaceae; genus Shinella; species Shinella zoogloeoides. The sequence continues at coordinate 3,072,525 of NZ_CP131130.1, read as the reverse complement.
AGGAAGAAGACGCCGCTGCTGCTGCCGCTGGCGAATAATCTGCCTCGACTTTTTGTGGAGACGGGCGGCGTGCTTCATGCCGCCCGTTTTCATTTGTCTGCCGCAATTCCGAACGCAAAACCGCTGCACACTTTTGCTGGAATTGCTCTAGGAGCCTCCGCGTGAACGTCGTAAGAGGCTTTGCAAGACCACACGGAACCGAACCATGGTGAAACTGGAAAATCCCGTCCTCATGGGCAGCGTCGGCGCGGCGCAGGGCCTGCGCGGCGAGGTCCGCGTGAAATCCTACACCATCGACCCGACCGCCATCGGCGATTACGGCCATCTCCACACCGAGGACGGCCGGTCCTTCGAGGTGCTGGAAGTGCGCGAGGCGAAGAACGTCGTCGTCGTGCGCTTCCGCGGCATCAACGACCGCAACGCCGCCGAGGCGCTGAACGGCCTCGATCTCTATATCGAGCGCGACAACCTGCCGGACGAGGAACTGGACGAGGACGAGTTCTTCTATGCCGACCTCGAAGGGCTGGAGGCCGTCGACACGACCGGCCGCAGCCACGGCAAGGTGACGGGCATCTTCGATTTCGGCGCGGGCGATCTCCTCGAACTCAAGGGGCCGGGCAAGCGTCCCGTGCTCATTCCCTTCTCCGAGGCCGCCGTGCTGGAGATCGACGTCGAAGGCGGGCGCCTGTTGATCGACGCCGTCGCCGCCGGCCTCGTCGATGACGACAAGGACGGTCCCGGCAGCCGCCGTCGCCGCCCGCCGCAGGGCGAGGGGGAGTGACGTGGCTTTCCGCGCCACCGTCCTGACGCTCTATCCGGAGATGTTTCCGGGCTTCCTCGGCCAGTCCCTCTCCGGCAAGGCGCTGGCGCGCGGCGACTGGGCGCTCGACTGCGTGCAGATCCGCGACTTCACCACCGACCGCCACCGCACCGTCGATGACACGCCGGCCGGCGGCGGGGCGGGCATGGTGCTGAAGCCGGACGTGCTGGCCAAAGCCATCGACCATGCCTCCGCGGGCGACGACCGACCGCGCCTATTGATGAGCCCGCGCGGAAAACCGCTGACGCAGAAGCGCGTGCGCGAACTTGCGGCCGGCGAGGGCGCGATCATCGTCTGCGGCCGCTTCGAGGGCGTCGACCAGCGCGTCATCGACGGGCGGCAGCTCGAGGAGGTCTCCATCGGCGACTACATCCTTTCGGGCGGCGAACCGGCGGCGATGATCCTCATCGATGCCGTCGTGCGCATTCTGCCCGGCGTCATGGGCAATGCGCTGTCCGGCGAGCACGAGAGCTTCGAGGGCGGGCTGCTGGAACATCCGCACTATACCCGTCCGCAGGTCTTCGAAGGCCGGGAAATCCCCGGCGTGCTGACCTCGGGCAACCACGCGGCCATAGACAGATGGCGCCGCGAGGAAGCGGAAAAGCTGACGCTCGAGCGTCGGCCGGACCTTCTCTCCGATCAACCCGTCAAGAAGTAATAGGCCGTCAGGGCAAGGCCGACGGCGACGACCAGCGCGCGGATCACCGGCTGCGGCACGCGCCGCGCCGCCCAGACGCCGGACCAGCCGCCGAGGCCCGCCGCCGGCACCATGACGGCGGCCTGCGGCCAGCCGACCACCTTGCCGCTGGCGAAGACGACGATGGCCATGGCCGCGATCACCACGGCGAGAAAATTCTTCAGCGCATTCAGCCGGTGATAGTCGCCGCCCTTGGTCAGCCCGAGCACGGCCAGCGTCATGATGCCCATGCCCGCGCCGAAGAAGCCGCCATAGATCGACGTGACAAACTGGCCGAACAGCCCGAGCGGCGTGACGGGCTTTTCCGGGCTGAGGGTCTTCGGCTTGAGATAAGGCCCTGCGGCGAAGACGGCGGTTGCGGCCAGCAGCAGCCACGGCACCAGTGCCCGGAAGGACTGGTTGGAGAGCGACAGCAGCAGCAAGGCCCCGCCGAGGCCGCCGACCAGCGAGAGAGCCCCGAGCTGGACCGCCTCCTTCCAGTCGGCGCGGATTTCGCGGGCATAGGCGAGCGAGGATGTGATATAACCGGGAAACTGCGTGATGGCGGAGGTCGCGTTGGCGAGGATGGGCGGCAGTCCGAGCATCGTCATCGCGCCGAAGGTGAGGAAGGTGCCGCCACCCGCGATGGCGTTGACGACGCCGGACAGGAAGCCGGCAACGAACAGAAAGATGGCGTCGGCAAAGGTCATGATGCTCCCCGGAGCGCCGGCAGGGCCGCGCTCTTCTCCCCGTAAGGGTGATAGCGTCACGCCAGAGGAGCCGCAAGGACGGGTGGCGACGGTCCCGCCGTCGATTCTTTGGCCGCAGGGGATGACAAGCCGCCTCGTTTGGTGTATTGGCCCGCACGGATTTGGGACTACCCAGCCGACCTGCAAGCAAAGAATGGCGAATCCGCTCCGTCCGGCAACGGACCAACCTGAGAGGCATGACCTCGAAGGCCACCGTCGAGCGCTCTGGCTGTTTCAGAAGAACCGAAGGTTAGACCGATGAACATCATCCAGCAGCTCGAAGCCGAACAGGCCGCCAAGATCGAAGCCAAGCGCCAGCTCCCGGAATTCTCCCCGGGCGACACCGTCCGCGTCAACGTGCGCGTCACGGAAGGCTCGCGTACTCGCGTCCAGGCCTATGAGGGCGTCTGCATCGCCCGTTCCGGCGGTGGCCTCAACGAGAGCTTCACCGTTCGCAAGATTTCCTACGGCGAAGGCGTCGAGCGCGTCTTCCCGATCTACTCGCCGCTCGTCGAAGGCGTCGAAGTCGTCCGCCGCGGTAAGGTCCGCCGCGCCAAGCTCTACTACCTGCGCGATCGTCGCGGCAAGTCGGCTCGTATCGTCGAGAACACCGGCACGCGCGCCCGCAAGCTGAACGACGCCGAGCGCCAGGCCATTGCCGAGGAAAAGGCACGTCTGGAAGCTGAAAAGGTCGCAGCCGCTCAGGCGCTTGCCGCCGAGAAGGCCGCCGCTGAAGCTGCCGAAGCCGCAAAGGCTGCGGAAGCCGCCGCCGAATAATCCGGCAGCGCATCCCGTCATGAAAGCCGTCGGCGCCAGCCGGCGGCTTTTTGTTTTACGGAGAAGCCTTGGCGCGCAAGCGGCATGCTTGCCTGCCGCCCTGCACCTGTGACAGTGTTTCGCCGCCACAATTCAGGAGCGTATTTCGATGTTGTCCCGCCGTGCCGTTCTCGCAGGCCTTGCTGCCGTTGCCCTCGCGCCCGCCATGGCATGCGCTTCGGACCTTCCCGACCTCGGCGGCAGGACCGTCGTGGTCGTCACGGAAAACGCCTATCCGCCGCTGCAGTTCGTCGATCCCAAGAGCGGCGAGCAGATCGGCTGGGAATATGACGCGATGAACGAGATCGCCAGGCGCCTCGACTTCAAGGTCGAGTACCAGAACACCTCCTGGGACGCGATGATCCAGGCCGTCTCCGACAACCAGTACAATATCGGCATGACCGGCATCACCATCAAGGACGACCGCAAAGAGAAGGTGGACTTCTCCGATCCCTACATGCGCTCGCAGCAGTTCATGCTGGTGCGCGCCGACGAGAACCGCTTTTCCGACACCAAGAGCTTCGCCGCGCTCAAGGACGGCCTGATCGCCGCCCAGCCGGGCACCTCGCCCTTCTACACCGCCGTCTACGAGATCCTCGACGGCAACGAGCAGAACCCGCGCATCAAGCTGTTCGAGACCTTCGGCGCGACGGTGCAGGCGCTGCAGGCCGGCGACGTCGACCTCGTCCTCACCGACAGCGTCGCGGCCAAGGGCTATGTCGATGCCTCGGGCGGCAAGCTCAAGGTGGTCGGCGAACCGCTCGGTACGGAGGATTTCGGCTTCATCTTCCCGAAGGGCTCCGACCTTGTCGCCCCGGTCAACGCTGCGATCGCCGCGCTCAAGGCCGACGGCACGCTGGACGCGCTCGATAAGAAGTGGTTCCTCGACTACAAGATGGGGGAGTGACGGGCGGCCATGGCTCCCGTTTCCCCCGGCGCGGCGAAGGGTGACTATCCCTGGTGGCTGGTCGCGCTCGCCGTCATCGCGCTGGCGCTTGCGGGCGTCATCGTCGCGAACGATCTCTACCGGCAGGTCTTCGGCGTGGTGCTGAAGGGATTGTGGGTCACGATCTTCGTGACTCTCGTCGCCTTCCTGCTCGCAACGCTGCTCGGGCTCGGCGTCGCGCTGATGGCGCTCTCCGAAAGCAAGGCGCTGCGCCAGGTCGCGCGCTTCTACACGGAGGTGATCCGCGGGGTGCCGATCCTCGTCCTCCTGTTCTACATCGCCTTCGTCGGCGCACCGGCGCTGGTGGCTGCCGTCAATTTCATTCTCGGCCCGCTTGTTGCTGCCGGCACCATGGAACCGGTGCAGGTGCGCGACCTCTCGCTGATGTGGCGGGCGATCATCGCGCTGATGATCGGCTATTCCGCCTTCATCGCCGAGGTTTTCCGCGCCGGCATCCAGTCCGTGGACAAGGGGCAGGTCGAGGCGGCCAAGGCCCTCGGCCTCTCGCGCTTCCAGCGCTTCCGCCTCGTCGTCTTCCCGCAGGCGATCCGCGTGATCCTGCCGCCGCTCGGCAACGATTTCGTGGCGATGGTGAAGGACTCGTCCCTCGTCTCCGTGCTCGGCGTCGCAGACATCACCCAGATGGGCAAGGTCTATGCCTCCGGCTCCTTCCGCTTCTTCGAGACCTATTCCATCGTCGCCTATGTCTATCTCTTCCTGACCATCGGCCTTTCGCTGGCGCTCCGGGCACTGGAAAAGCGGCTGAGGCGCGGCATCGCGCCTTGATTCTTCGCAATTGCCGAAAGGCGCAAAAATCGCTATATGCGGGTTCATGGAATCCAAGTTCGGATGCACGGAAAAGCATGTTGTCGTGCTGCAGGATCACAAGCGCCTGCCGGCACGCTTCTTTGCGCGTGTCTTCGGGGCGCTCATCAGCCGCCTATCCTGATCGCCGCTTCCAGACGCGATCCCGCAGCCATGCGCTGCGGATTTCCAGAACCCCCTCAACATGCCAGCGGATGAAGAGCCATGAGCGCACCCCGTACCCTCTACGACAAGATTTTCGACGACCACATCGTCAGCCGCCAGGAAGACGGCACCTGTCTTCTCTACATCGACCGTCACCTCGTCCATGAAGTGACGTCTCCCCAGGCTTTCGAAGGCCTGCGCATGACCGGCCGCAAGGTCCGCGCGCCGGAGAAGACGCTCGCCGTCGTCGACCATAACGTCCCCACCTCGCCGGATCGTCACCAGGGCATCAAGAACGAGGAAAGCCGCATCCAGGTCGAGGCGCTCGCGAAGAACGCGGCCGATTTCGGCGTCGAATACTATTCGGAAAAGGATGTCCGCCAGGGCATCGTGCACATCGTTGGCCCCGAGCAGGGCTTCACGCTGCCCGGCATGACCATCGTCTGCGGTGACAGCCATACCTCCACGCACGGCGCCTTCGGCGCGCTGGCGCACGGCATCGGCACGTCGGAAGTGGAACACGTTCTGGCCACCCAGACGCTGATCCAGAAGAAGGCGAAGAACATGCTGGTGCGCGTCGACGGGAAGCTTCCCGAAGGCGTGACGGCGAAGGACATCATCCTCGCCATCATCGGCGAGATCGGCACGGCCGGCGGCACCGGCCACGTCATCGAATTCGCGGGCGAAGCCATCCGCTCGCTGTCGATGGAAGGCCGCATGACGATCTGCAACATGACGATCGAAGGCGGCGCCCGCGCCGGCCTCATCGCGCCGGACGAGAAGACCTTCGAATATATCAAGGACAAGCCGCGCGCGCCGAAGGGCAAGGCGCTGGAAATGGCGCTCGACTACTGGAAGACGCTCTACACCGAAGAAGGCGCGCATTTCGACCGCGTCGTCGTGCTCGACGCGGCCAACCTGCCGCCGATCGTCTCCTGGGGCTCCTCGCCGGAAGACGTCGTTTCCGTTGAGGGCGTTGTGCCGAACCCGGATGATATCGAAGACGAGACCAAGCGTTCGTCCAAGTGGCGCGCGCTGGACTATATGGGCCTGAAGCCGGGCACGAAGATCACCGACATCGCCATCGACCGCGTCTTCATCGGCTCGTGCACCAATGGCCGCATCGAGGACCTGCGCGCCGTCGCCGCCGTCGTCGAAGGCAGGCAAGTGGCCCCCACCGTCAATGCCATGATCGTTCCGGGCTCCGGCCTCGTGAAGGAACAGGCCGAGCGGGAAGGCCTCGACAGGATCTTCAAGGAAGCCGGCTTCGACTGGCGCGAGCCTGGCTGCTCCATGTGCCTTGCCATGAACGACGACCGCCTGAAGCCGGGCGAGCGCTGCGCCTCCACCTCGAACCGCAACTTCGAGGGCCGCCAGGGCTTCAAGGGCCGCACGCACCTCGTCTCCCCCGCCATGGCCGCCGCCGCCGCGATTGCCGGTCATTTCGTCGATATCCGCGACTGGCAGTAAATCCAGGCGTTTGCCGATATGCTGAAAGGCCGGGAGCATGCTCCCGGCCTTTTCCTTTTAGGAGTATCCCGATGAAGCAGCTTCTCCTGCTCCGCCACGCCAAGTCCGCCTGGCCGGACGGCGTCCCCGACCACGACCGCCCCCTCGCCGACCGTGGCCGCCGGGACGCTCCCCGCATGGGCGCCTACATGGCCGAAACGGGCCTCCAGCCGGATTTCGCGTTGATCTCCTCCGCACGGCGCACCCAGGAAACATGGGCGCTGGTGGAACCGGCCCTCGTAAAGCCATGCCCCTCCCGCACGGTGCCGTCGATCTACGAGGCCGAGCCGCAGGCGATCCTCGCAGCGATCCGCGATGCGCCGGAGGAAAGCGAAAGGCTGCTCGTCATCGGTCACAATCCCGGTTTCGAGGATCTGGCAAAACTGCTGGCGCCGACAGGAGATGCGGATGCGATTAGCCGGCTAAGGATGAAATTCACAACGGCTGCTCTTGCCGTGATTGCACTGAACATCGAGCGCTGGGTCGAAGCCGCACCCGGCAAGGGCGGCCTCGAATCCTTCATTACGCCGAAGACGCTGCCATAAGGAGCGTCGCCATCTCGGGTATGATGGAACGGGCGGCCAAGGCCACCCGCTTTCCGCCTCAGAACGTCGCCGTCATCGGGTCCGGCCCGATGCGCTTGCCGTCTTTTTCCAGCGTCGCGAAGGTCGCCATGTCCTCGGCGTCGAGCTTGAAGTCGAAGACCTTGAAGTTCTCGGCGATACGCGAGGGCGTCACCGATTTCGGGATGACCACCAGCCCGTTGTCGATGTGCCAGCGGGTGATGACCTGCGCCGGGGCGCGACCATGCTTTGCGGCGACCTTGGCGACGACGGGGTTTTCCAGCAGCGTGCCCTGGCCGAGCGGGCTCCAGGACTGGGTGACGATGCGGTGCTTGTCGTGATAGGCGCGGGCCTCCTTCTGCGGGAAGTCCGGATGCAGCTCGATCTGGTTGATGACGGGGGTCACGCCCGTTTCGTCGATCAGGCGCTGAAGGTGCTCGGGATAGAAGTTGGAGACGCCGATGGAGCGGGCGCGGCCTTCCTTCTGGAGCTGGATGAAGGCCTTCCAGGTCGCCACATACTGGTCGCGCTTCGGCGCCGGCCAGTGGATGAGGTAGAGGTCGACATAGTCGGTGCCGAGGCGCTTGAGGCTGGCATCGAAGGCCTTCAGCGTCGCGTCATGGCCCTGGTCGGAATTCCAGAGCTTCGTCGTCAGGAAGATTTCGGAACGGTCGACGCCGGAGGCGCGGATACCCTCGCCGACACCTTCCTCGTTCTCGTAGATCGCCGCCGTGTCGACATGGCGATAGCCGGTGGCGAGCGCCGCCTTGACGGCAGTCACGGCCGTCTCGTTCGGGGTCTGCCAGACGCCGAGGCCGATCTGGGGAATGCTGTTGCCGTCGTGAAACAGGATTGTCGGTTGATCGCTCATCAGAATGTCTCCATGAAAAGGGATGGCGTGCTTGAACCCGAAGGGCTTCCCGTGGCGCCTTGCAGCCCGGCGACGGTCGAGGCAGATATAGGCGCGCCGCACGTCATTTCAAAGAACGCGAAGAACGGTTCCGCGCCGCAGATAGGGAAGAATGCGCAGCATGTCGCGCCGGGCGATGGCGACACATCCTGCCGTCGGCTCGTAGCCGGGACGGATGAGGTGGAAGAAGATCGCCGAGCCGGCATTGCGCCGGCGCGCCGACACGTTCCAGTCGAGCACGAGGCAGATGTCGTAGAGCTCGTCCTTGCGCGCCAGTTCCTCGTGGCTCGGCCGGAAGGGCGCGTTGACGGGCCGGTTGTAGCTCGGATGCTTCGGTTCATCGCACCAGAGCATGGACGGGCGGATGCGCGCCATCGGCAGGCCGGTCTTCGGCAGGGACAGGCGGTCGCCGCGCGTAAAACCGGAAAGAAGCGGCATGGCGGCAATGGGGGTCGCCCCGTCCCCCTCTCGCTTGCGACTCGTGCGGCCCGAGCGGCCGATGGCGGCGGGGATACGCAGCGGCCCTACCTGCACGATGGCACGGGTCTTGCTGCCTGGCGCGGGGCGCACGAGGATCGTCTTCACGCAATGTTCAGGAGATGTGATCCGGTTCATTTCCGTCCGCCATATTCGCGCCATGCGGCAACCTGATCGGCTAAGCCACAGGCGGGCTTGCCAAAAGCGCCAGTTCCCTTACTTTCCAGAGGAATGCCGAGAGGTAAAGCATGACATCCCGCACGATCCTACTTGTCGACGACGACAACGACCTTCGCGAGACGCTCGTCGAGCAGCTTTCGCTCTACGAGGAATTCGCGACGCTCGAGGAAACGACGGCCGGCAAGGGCATCCAGACGGCGCGCAGCAACCAGATCGACCTGCTCATCATGGATGTCGGCCTGCCCGACATGGATGGCCGCGAGGCGGTGAAGCTCTTGCGCAAGGGCGGCTTCAAGGCGCCGATCATCATGCTGACGGGCCATGACACCGATTCGGACACGATCCTCGGTCTCGAGGCCGGGGCCAACGACTATGTGACCAAGCCCTTCCGCTTCGCCGTGCTGCTCGCGCGTATCCGCGCACAGCTCCGCCAGCACGAGAGCAGCGAGGACGCCACCTTCACCGTCGGCCCCTATACGTTCAAGCCCGGCCAGAAGCTGCTGACGCTGGAAAACGGCCAGAAGATCCGCCTCACCGAGAAGGAGGCGGCGATCATCCGCTACCTTTACCGCGCCGACCAGAAGGTGGTGACGCGCGACGTGCTGCTGGAAGAGGTCTGGGGCTACAATTCCGGCGTCACGACCCATACGCTGGAGACCCATGTCTACCGTCTTCGCCAGAAGATCGAGCGGGACCCTTCCAATGCGGAGATTCTCGTGACAGAGAACGGCGGGTATAAAATCGTTCCGTAATCAGTAAGGAGCGCCCGACGTGGCTCTCAGCGACGACATCGCCCTTCTCTCCCGCGTGCCGCTCTTCGCCGGCCTTTCCGACGACAAGCTGCGGCTGATGGCCTTCGGCGCCGAGCGCCGGCGGCTGGTGGAAGGGCAGACGCTGTTTCGCGAGGGCACGTCCGCCGATTGCGGCTTCGTCGTCGCCTATGGCGCGTTCCAGCTGACATCCACGCTTCGGGACGGTTCGACGCGTAATGAAGGCACGGCGGGCGCCGGCACGCTTCTTTCGGAACTTGCCATGATCTCCGCCGTCGAGCGGAAATATACGGCGGTCGCGCTGGAGGACAGCGAGGTCATCCGCATCAACCGCCCACTCTTCCGGCGCATGCTGGAAGAATATCCCGACGTCGCCGTGCTGGTCGATGCGCGCATCCGCGAGAATCTTGCGGCGATGATCACCCGGATGCGGGGGCTGGCGGGCCGGTTTGCCTGAAACTCTGTAGCGGGCTGGATTGGCCCCTCACCCTAACCTTCTCCCCGCAGGCGGGGAGAGGGGACTGCCCCACGCGGTACCCGAAAGCCGGGAAAACGGCGCGTCATATCTCCTTCGCCCCGCTTGCGGGGAGAAGGTGGCCGGCAGGCCGGATGAGGGGCGGTTTCCGCAGGTGATCATCCTTGTCCGAAAGACGCCAGCGTGAAACCTCCCGCAAGCACCCTCAGAAATCGAATTCCGCGATAACCGGCACGTGGTCGGACGGCCGTTCCCAGCCGCGGGCCTCGCGGATCACCGAGATGTTGGTGAGGTGCGGGTCGAGATCGGCGGAGGACCAGATATGGTCGAGGCGGCGGCCCTTGTTGGCGGCCTGCCAGTCGGCCGAGCGGTAGCTCCACCACGTATAGAGCTTTTCCTCCGCCGGCACCTTGCGGCGCATCAGGTCCACCCAGGCCCCCTTCGTCATCACGTCGATCAGCCCCTCGGTCTCGATGGGCGTATGGCTGACGATCTTCAGGAGCTGCTTGTGCGACCAGACGTCATGCTCCAGCGGCGCGATGTTGAGGTCGCCGACGAGGATTGAGGAAATGCCCGCCTCGGCCTCCGCGTGCAGCAGCTTCATTTCCTCGATGAAATCGAGCTTGTGGCCGAATTTCGGATTGATCGTGCGGTCCGGCTCATCGCCGCCGGCCGGCACATAGAAATTGTGCAGGCGGATCGACTTGTTCCGGTGATGGAAGACCACCGAGACATGCCGCGCATCGCCGACGCCGCAATAGTCGCGCCGCTCGACGATCTCCGTCAGCGGCAGGCGCGAGACGGTGGCGACACCGTGATAGCCCTTCTGGCCATGCATGACGATATGCTCGTAACCGAGCGCCTTCAGTGGCTTTGACGGGAACTGGTCGTTCGGACACTTCGTCTCCTGCAGGCACAGGACGTCCGGCGAATAGGTCTTCAGGAAATGCTCGACGAGCGGCATGCGCAGCCGCACCGAGTTGATGTTCCATGTCGCGATCGAAAGTGTCATGCCGGCCCCCGGGAAATCGTCCGGGGGTCTTAAAGCATTTTGCCGGCGAGTGGAATCACTTCACGGCGCGCAGGAAGGCTTTCGCGCCGTCAGTTGCGGCCGCGGTTGCGGATTTCATCGTAGGGGATCGAGAAGACCTTGTCGTCGAGCGGCACGCCGGTCTTGACGTTGAAGATCATCACGGACGTGTCCTTGCCCTGGGCGTCGGTGATCGTCCACTGGCGCAGGTCATAGGTCTTGGGATCGAACATCATGGTGATGGTCGAATCGCCGAACACGCTCTTGTCGCCGAGGACGATGGTCGTCAGGTCCGCCTCCTCCTTCACGCCGCGCACCATCTTGGAGGAAAGGTCGATCCTGTTGGCGAGCAGGAGGTTCAGCGGCGTCTTGGAGAGCGGGTAGATGTCCCAGGTCTTGAGCTTGCGGTTGCCGATGACGACGGACTTGCCGTCGGCGATCACGCGCATCGGCGAGGGATCCTCGTAGTTGAAGCGGATCTTGCCGGGACGGTCGATATAGAACTTGCCGCCGGTCTGCTCGCCGCGCGGGCCGAACTGCACGAACTCGCCCATCATCGTCTTCACGGAGGCGAAGTGATCGGCGATCTTCTGCGCGGTGCCGCTCGCCTGCGCGGAGGCGGGCGCGGGCGCGAGCACCGAGAGGCCGGCCGCGAGCGTGAAGGCCAGAAGGCCGGTGAAGCCGCGGCGGGTCAGTGTGCCGGCCGGCCGGCCGTGTTCGGATCGGATCATGTCGGTCTCCTTCATGCGTCTGTCATGCGAGCCAAACGCGGCGCCATAATGGCACTGGCTCCTGACGTGAGACTTGCCGGAGAAAACGCCGCGGAAGGCCCCGCGTTCCCGGTCATCGTCCCGAAATTTCGTCTTCCGTCGGCACGAGGATCTCGCGCTTGCCGGCGTGGTTGGCGGGGCCGATCAGGCCCTCCTTCTCCATGCGCTCGATCAGCGAGGCGGCGCGGTTGTAGCCGATGCCGAGGCGGCGCTGGATATAGGAGGTGGAGGCCTTGCCGTCGCGCAGCACCACGGCCACCGCCTGGTCGTAGGGATCGTCCGAATCGTCGAGGTTGGCGGTGCCGGCCGGGCCGTGGCCGCCCTCGCCGTCCTCGTCGTCGTCCTCGGTGATGGCGTCGAGATATTGCGGCGCGCCCTGCGTCTTCAGATGGGCGACGACGGCCTCGACCTCGCCGTCCGAGACGAACGGGCCGTGCACGCGCTGGATGCGCCCGCCACCGGCCATGTAGAGCATGTCGCCCATGCCGAGGAGCTGTTCGGCGCCCTGCTCGCCGAGGATGGTGCGGCTGTCGATCTTCGACGTCACCTGGAAGGAGATGCGCGTCGGGAAGTTCGCCTTGATCGTGCCGGTGATGACGTCGACCGAGGGACGCTGCGTCGCCATGATGACGTGGATGCCGGCGGCGCGCGCCATCTGGGCGAGCCGTTGCACGGCGCCCTCGATATCCTTGCCGGCGACCATCATCAGGTCGGCCATCTCGTCGATGATGACGACGATATAGGGCATCGGCTGCAGATCGAATTCTTCCGTCTCGTAGATCGCCTCGCCGGTCTGGCGGTCGAAGCCGGTCTGCACGGTGCGGGTGATCGTCTCGCCCTTGGCGAGCGCCTGCTCGACGCGGCTGTTGAAGCCGTCGATGTTGCGCACGCCGATCTTCGACATCTTCTTGTAGCGCTCCTCCATCTCGCGCACCGTCCATTTGAGGGCGACGACGGCCTTCTTGGGATCGGTGACGACGGGGGAGAGGAGATGCGGGATGCCGTCATAGACGGAGAGTTCCAGCATCTTCGGGTCGATCATGATCAGGCGGCACTGTTCCGGCTTCAGACGGTAGAGCAGCGACAGGATCATGGTGTTGATGGCGACCGACTTGCCCGAGCCGGTGGTGCCGGCGACCAGCAGATGCGGCATCTTGGCGATGTCGGAAATGACCGGCTCGCCGCCGATCGTCTTGCCGAGCGCCATGGCGAGGCGGGCCTTCGAGGTCTCGAAATCGCGGCTGGCGATGAGTTCGCGGAGATAGACGGTCTCGCGGCTCTGGTTCGGCAGCTCGATGCCGATGGCGTTGCGGCCCGGCACGACGGCGACGCGGGCGGCGATCGCGCTCATCGAACGGGCGATGTCGTCGGCAAGGCCGATGACGCGTGAGGACTTGATGCCGGGCGCCGGCTCCAGTTCGTAGAGCGTGACGACCGGACCGGGGCGCACATGGATGATCTCGCCCTTGACGCCGAAATCCTCCAGCACGCCTTCCAGCATGCGGGCGTTCTGCTCCAGCGCGTCGGCGGAAAGCGTCGCGTCGCGCACCTGGCCCCTCGGCTCGGCGAGCAGGTGGATCGGCGGAAGCTGGAAGCCGTCCGGGCCGACGAAGGAGGTCTGCGCTTCGCGGTCGGCGCGCTGGCCGAGCTTCGGCCGCGCGGCGGGGGCGACGACGCGGGCACCTGCGGCAGGTTCCGCCTGGCGGGCCGGCGCGCGGCGCGGTGCCCAGTCGGCGGCGATGTCGTCAGCGTCCTCGTCCGGCAGGATGCCGCTCGGGCGGGCGAGCGGCTCGTCGCCCATGTCGAAGGGCAGGTCGTCGTCATCGAGCGAGATCGACGGTGCGGCGACGGCGCGGCGGCCGTCCATGGAGGGCTCGACGCGCTCGGCCGTGCGGCTTGCGGCGCGGGCGCGCACCGGCTCGTTCAGCGTGCCGAACTCGTCCTCGTTGAAATCGTAGGGCTGCTCGATGCCGCGCGCCCTGCGGCGCTGGTTCGAGAGGCCGAAGATGCGGCGCACGCGCGCCTGCCCGGTATACCAGGCATGGGTCATCGCGCCGGCAAGCACGGTGAGCGGGCCTTCACGCTCGTCGTCCTCGTCGTCTTCCTCGGCCACCGCGCGGGCGCGGCTCTGGGCCGGAGCGGGCGCATGGTCGTCCTCGTCATCGGCCGGGACGGCGCCGACGAGGCCGGCGCTGAACACCATCAGCCAGGCGGCGGGTACAGCGACGATGCAGCCGATGACGGTCGCGAACATGCCGGTGGGATAGGCGCCGGTGAAGAGCGCGGGGAAGCGCAGGATCATGTCGCCGAAGACGCCGCCGAGGCCGGTCGGCAGCGGCCAGGTCACGGGCCCCGGCACGCAGGCGAGCGCGGCGGAGGCGAGGATCGCGCCGCCGAGCCAGGCGACCGCGCGCTGCGGAATGCGGTGGAAGCGCCGGCCGCTCACCATCGCCAGTCCCCAGGCGACGACCGGCAGCAGCGCGATGACGCTGGCAAGACCGAAGAACTGCATGAAGAGATCGGCGAAGACGGCGCCCGGATAGCCGAGGATGTTCTTCGGCTCGCCTCCTGAGGCGTAGGAGAGGCTGGGATCGGAGACGTTCCAGGTGGATAGCGCGGCGATGGCGAGCGCCAGACCGGCGAAGATGCCGAGCCCGGCGAGGACCTGTATCTGCCGCAAGACGAATGCCGACAGAACGAAACGGTCGTGACGGTTGTCCAGTCCTGCCGAAATGCTTCTGCTCATGGTTCCAGCCTGTGCCTACACAAGGAAAATCGCGACGATCCGCATGATTCGCGAAAGGTGCCTGACTGCGAACCCTACGAAGGAAGGCTTAATGGCATGTTAACCATGCAGTGCCGCATCATGGTTTCCGCAGCGTAAACGAAAAAGACCCGGACCGAAGTCCGGGCCAGAGGCGGATATGGCGGACCATATCCGCGATGGATAGTTATGCGGCGGCCGGGCGGGCCGCCGCGGAGCTTAGGCGTGGTAGGCCGCTTCCCCGTGCGACGAGAGGTCGAGACCCTCGCGCTCGGCCTCGACGGAGACGCGCAGGCCCACGACCATGTCGACGATCTTGTAGAGGATCGCCGAGCCGACGGCGCACCAGACGATGGTGATGGCGACGGCGGTGAGCTGGGTCATGAACTGCGAGGCGATGGAGAAATCCGCGCCGCCCGTGCCGCCGAGCGACGGGGCGGTGAAGATGCCCGTGCCGAGCGCGCCGATGAGACCGCCGACGCCATGGACGCCGAAGACGTCCGCCGTATCGTCATAGCCGAACTTGTTCTTCACGACGGCGACGAAGAAGTAGCAGACCGGCGAGACGACGAGGCCGAGCACGATGGCGCCGAACGGGCCGACGGAGCCGGCAGCCGGCGTGACGGCGACGAGGCCGGCGATCATGCCGGAGGCGGCGCCGAGCAACGAGGCCTTGCCGCGGGTGAAGGTCTCCACCACCGACCAGGCGAGGATCGCGGCAGCCGTCGCGACGAAGGTGTTGACGGTGGCGAGGATCGCGCCGCCCGAGGCTTCGAGGTTGGAGCCCGCGTTGAAGCCGAACCAGCCGAACCACAGCATGGCGGCGCCGACGAGAGTGAGCGTCATGGAGTGGGGCGCCATCATGTCCTTGCCGAAGCCTGTGCGCTTGCCGACCATGATCGCGCCGATGAGGCCCGCGACGCCGGCATTGATATGCACGACGGTGCCGCCGGCGAAATCGAGCGCGCCCATCTTGAAGATCAGGCCGTTGCCGTCCCAGACCATGTGGGCGATCGGGAAGTAGACGAAGGTCGACCAGAGCAGCGTGAAGAGGATGACGGCCGAGAACTTGATGCGCTCGGCGAAGGCGCCGACGATCAGCGCGGGCGTCAGCGCCGCGAAGGTCATCTGGAACAGCATGAAGATATATTCCGGGATGACGACGCCGTCCGTGAAGGTCGCGGCCGTGCTCTCGACGGTGACGCCCGTGAGGAACACCTTGGCGAAACCGCCGAAATAGGCGCTCGTCGAGCCACCGAAGGCGAAGGAGTAGCCGTAGATCACCCAGACGATCATCATCATGGCGCCGATGACCGTGCATTGCATGAGGACGGACAGCATGTTCTTGGCGCGCACCAGGCCGCCGTAGAAGAGGGCAAGGCCCGGGATCAGCATGAAGAAGACGAGCAGCGTCGCGAGGAACATGAAGGCGGTGTCCGCCTTGTCCGGAACGGGTGCGGCGGCTGCGGCCTGCGTTGCGGCCGGGGCGGTTTCCTGCGCGAAGGCGGCGACCGGCGTCAGCAGGGCCGCCGCGGCTGCGGCCGCGCGGGGAAGGATACGGGTAAGCGTGAATGCAGACATGTTGAAAAGGCTCCCTGACAGGCCGTTTGCTTAAAGGGCTTCGGTATCGGTTTCGCCCGTGCGGATGCGCACGGCATGGTCGATCGAGTAGACGAAGATCTTGCCGTCCCCGATCTGGCCGGTCTTGGCGGCCGACGCGATCGCCTCGACGGCCTTGTCGACGACGTCGCCCGGCACGGCGATCTCGATCTTCAGTTTCGGCAGGAAGCTGACGGCATATTCGGTGCCGCGATAGATTTCCGTATGCCCCTTCTGGCGGCCGTAACCCTTCACCTCGGTCACGGTCAGGCCCTGGATGCCGACGGCGGTGAGGGCTTCGCGCACCTCGTCGAGTTTGAACGGCTTGATAATGGCCATTACGATTTTCATCTGGTTTCCCATCCTTCGTGCTTGTCCCCAGCCGGGGCCATCTCTCTGGCCGTTGGCAGCGCAACGACTGGAGATACACATTCAAGGGGCGTGCCAGATTCGAACGTCTTGGCTAAATAACTGAAATCAAACCGATAAAAATCGCAGGCATACTGCGGTTCAAAAATTCACCGCCGCACATGCTCAAAAAATAGTCGTCAATGGAATGGTGCGTAAAATTTAGGCGGTTGCCTTTTTCCGGATCAGCCCTTCCTGGGCAACGGAGGCAATGAGGGTGCCGGAGCGGGTAAAGATTGCGCCGCGCGTCATGCCGCGCGCGCCGAAGGCCGAAGGGCTGTCCTGGCTGTAGAGCAGCCAGTCATCGAGGACGGGCGGGCGGTGGAACCACATGGCATGGTCGAGGCTCGCCACCTGCAGCGAACGGTCGAGAACCGACGTGCCATGGGCGAAGAGCGAGGTGTCGAGCAGCGTCATGTCGGAGAGATAGGCAAGCACCGCCGCCTGCAGATGGCGGTCGGCCGGCACCGGCCCCGTGGTGCGCACCCAGATGTTCTGGTGCGGGTCTAGCTTCTCCGAGGAAAGATAGTGTTTCAGCGAGACCGGGCGCAGCTCGATGGGGCGCGGGCGCTCCCAGTAGGCGCGGATATGCGGCGGCGCGGCGGCCATGAACTGCGCCTTCAGCTCCGCTTCGCCGATGAGCTTTTCCGGCGGCGGCACGTCGGGCATCGCCGTCTGGTGCTCGAAGCCGTCCTCGTCGTCCTGGAAGGAGGCGGTCATGAAATAGATCGGCCGGTCGTGCTGGATGGCGACGACGCGGCGCGTGGCGAAGGAGCCGCCGTCGCGAATGTTCTCCACGTCGTAGATGATCGGGATGGAGGGATCGCCCGGCCGCACGAAATAGGCGTGCAGCGAATGCACGAAGCGGTTTTCCTCCACCGTGCGCGTGGCGGCGACCAGCGCCTGGCCGATCACCTGCCCGCCGAACACCCGCTGCCAGCCGACCTGCGGGCTTTCTCCACGAAACAGGCGGGTTTCCAGCCGCTCGATATCGAGCGTCCGAAGGAGAACATCCATGGCGGGATTGGCGGTCTGGCGCGACATTTGGACGTGGCTCCTCTCTTGGACCCGAGGTAGGAAAGCGTTTCCTCCTCCTCTATATAGGGGAAGGAAAGACCTCAAGCGCCGTGGAGACCGCCATGCCCGAAGCCCAGATGCTCGACGTCCTCGTCGCCGGCGGCGGCTATGTCGGCCTGTCGCTGGCCGTCGCCGTCAAGAAGGCCGCGCCGCACCTTGCCGTCGAGGTGGTGGATGCAGCGCCCGATCATGCCTGGCGCAAAGACGAGCGCGCCTTCGCCATCGTCGCCGCCGCGCGTAACCTGCTCGACGTGCTCGGCATCTGGAACGAGATCGAGCCGGAGGCCGAGCCGATCCGCCGGATGGTGATCACCGATTCGCGCACGGCCGACCCCGTCCGCCCCGTCTTCCTCACCTTCGAGGGTGCCGGCTCCGGTGACGACGGCCAGCCCTTCGCCCATATGGTGCCGAACCGCGCCATCACCGGCGGCCTGCTGAAGCAGGCGGAAGCCCTTGGCGTAGCAATTCGCTGGTCGACCTCCGTGGAAGGTTTTGCAACCGGCCAGCATTCCACCACCGTCACCCTGTCCGACGGCACGGAGCGCCAGACGCGTCTCCTCGTCGCCTGCGACGGCGTGCGCTCGAAGCTGCGCGACATGGCCGGCATCAAGGTGGTGCGCTTCGACTACGGCCAGTCCGGCATCGTCACCACCGTCGAGCACGAGCGTCCGCACGAGGGCACGGCGGAAGAGCATTTCCTGCCCGCCGGCCCCTTCGCCACCCTGCCGCTCACCGGCAACCGCTCCTCGCTGGTCTGGACCGAGCGCACGGAAGATGCCCGCCGCCTCGTCGAGAGCGACGATCTCGTCTTCGAGGAAGAGCTGGAGCGCCGTTTCGGCCACAAGCTCGGTGCGCTGAAGGTCGTCGACGGCCGCCGCGCCTTCCCGCTCGGCCTGACGCTCGCCCGCGCCTTCGTCGCCCCGCGCTTCGCGCTGGCGGGCGACGCCGCCCACGGCATCCACCCGATTTCCGGCCAGGGCCTCAATCTCGGCTTCAAGGACGTGGCGGCGCTGGCCGAGACCATCGTGGAGGCAGACCGTCTCGGCCTCGATATCGGCGCCGTCTCGGTGCTGGAACGCTACGAGACCTGGCGCCGCTTCGACACGGTCCGCATGGGCATGACCACCGACGTCCTGAACCGCCTCTTCTCCAACGACGTAACGCCCCTGCGCGTCCTGCGCGACGTCGGCCTCGGCGTCGTCGACCGCCTGCCCGGCCTCAAATCCTTCTTCATCCGCCAGGCCGAGGGCACCACGGGCGGAAACCATCCGCGCATGCTGGTGGGGCAGCCGATCTAATCCTTGATCTCCCGTGCCTCCGAGATCAGCATGATCGGGATCCCGTCGCGGATCGGGTAGGCGAGCTTCGCCTTTTCGGAGACAAGCTCGCCGGCCTTGGCGTCGTAGACCAGCCGCCCCTTGGTCAGCGGGCAGACGAGGAGTTCGAGCAGCTTCGGATCGACGCGGCTGGTGCTGGCATCCATGGGGCGAGTCCTATTGCAGGCGGGTGTCGACGTCGCCGTAGCTGCGCGCTAGGACGATTTCGGTGATCGCGATCAGCGTTTCCGCCCGCGTCTTGAGGTCCGGTGCCTCCAGCAGCGCCTGCTTTTCCGCCGGGCCGTAGGGCGACATCATCGCCATGGAGTTGACCAGCGTCATGTTGCTGGCGCGCTCGACGCTCTCCCAGTCCGCCTCCAGCTTGTTGGCGTCGAGATAGGCCTTGAAGGCGGAAAGCAACGCCTCGCGATCGACGCTCTGTTCGTCGTCGCCGGCCGAAAGGTCGGTGATGAAGGGGGCGATGCGGAAGCTGCGATAGGACTTGCCGCTCCGCACCTCCTCCAGCAGCCTGTAGCGGCAGATGCCGGTGAGCGAGACGATGTAGCGCCCGTCCCCGGTCTCGGCGAAGGAGGTGATGCGGCCGAGGCAGCCGACCTGGCAGAGCGCGGGCGTCTCGCCTGCCGGCTCTTCCGCCCGGTGCTCGCCGAAGACCGGCTGCACCATGCCGACCAGTCGGTGCGAGGCGAGCGCATCGTCGAACATGGAAAGATAGCGCGGCTCGAAGATATTGAGCGGCAGCTGGCCGCCGGGCAGGAGCAGCGCACCCGTCAGCGGAAAGACGGGAATGGCCTCGGGCAGGTCCTCCGGCTTCAGATAACGCGCATTTCCCACCTGCATGGCATTGCCTTCCCAATTCGCGGCGCGGCGAAACATCTCCCGCCCCTCGTCAGCGCGCCCTTTCCCGAATGTGGGGTAGGCGCGGCGTTTCTCAAGGGACGCCGCGCCCGTGGCCCTGAAAAAAGGCTCAGGAGAACAGGATCGACGACAGCTTGCGGCGGGCGGCGATCGTCGCCGGGTCCTTGGGACCCCAGACGTCGAAGAACTGCAGCAGTTCGCGGCGTGCGCCATCGTCGTCGAAGGCGCGGTCACGCTTCATGATGTGGAGCAGATGGTCGGCCGCCGCCTGGCGGTCGCCCTCCACATTGCGGATCTTCGCAAGGTTGAGCCGCGCGGCATGATCGTCCGGGTCCAGCGCCAGCGCCTGTTCGAGCGCGGCCGGATCGCCGAGCTTGCGGGCCTCCTCGATCTGGTCGAGCTTCCTGGCGACCGCCGCGATGGCCGGGTCGGCGGCAAGCGCCTCCGGCAGGTTGGCGAGCGCCTGGCGGGCATTGTCCGGCTGGCCGACGGCGATCATGCATTCGGCGATGCCGGCAAGTGCCGGGGCGTTCTCCGGGTCGGCCTGCAGCAGCGCGCCGTAGAGATCGGCCGCGCCGGCAAGGTCGCCCGCGTCGAAGAGCGTCTTCGCTTCAGCGAGCATCGCCTCGATCTCGGCTTTCTCGTCGGCGCCCGCGGGGCCGGCCACCTTGTCGATGAACTCGCGAATCTGGCTTTCCGGCACCGCGCCCATGAAGCCGTCCACCGGCCGGCCGCCGACGAAGGCGATGACGGCGGGAATGGACTGGATGCCGAGCTGGCCGGGAATGGAGGGATGGTCGTCGATGTTGAGCTTGACGAGCTTCACCCGGCCGGCGCCCTCGCGCACGACCTTCTCGATGAGCGGCTGGAGCTGCTTGCACGGGCCGCACCAGGGCGCCCAGAAATCGACGAGGACCGGCTGCTGGCGCGAGGCCTCCAGCACGTCGCGCGAGAAGTTCGCCGTCGTCGTGTCCTTGATCAGGTCATCCGCCGGTGCCGCCCCGCCATAGTTCGCCGAAACGTTCATCTGTCCGCCATAGGACGATGCATAGGGGTTGTCGCCTGCACTCATGGGTCTCTCCTGTGGCGCATGGCGCCGTCAAACGCGTGTCTGTGCCCAAAATCGTATGTCAGGCCGTGACTTTCAAGACAAGCGGCTCGTGCCCCGTCGCCTCGATGAAGCGCAGCAGGTCCTTCGAGCCGATCGAGGTGGTGGCGTCGTTGCGCAGCGGGTGGCAGTTGATCGTGTCGAAGGCCATCAGGTCCTGGTCGATGATGATCTTCACGTTCTTCCCCGCGTCGTTGAGGACGCCGAAGGCGGTGACGGCGCCGGGAATGACGCCGAGATATTCCATCAGCTTCTCCGGCTTGCCGAAGGAGACCCGGCTTGCCGCGCCGATGACGGTATGAATGGTCTTCAGGTCTACCGTCGCATGTTCCTCGACGGTCATCAGGAAGTAATTGTCCTTCTTGTCCTTCACGAAGAGGTTCTTCGTGTGGCCGCCGGGAATCTCGTCGCGCAGCGCGACGGATTCGGCGACGGTGAAGACGGGGGCATGCTCCTTCGTCGTGTGGACGATGCCCAGCCCGTCGAGAAACTGAAAGAGGTCCTTGTCCGTCTTCGGCTGCGCTTCGCTCATGTCCTGATTCCTGTCCCGAATAACTCCGCCCGCTGATTAGGACTTCGCCTGCCCGCGCGCAACCACCTGAGAAACCGGGGCCTGGCAAAGCGCTGCAATTTTTTCTTCAAAATCCGACATTTCCCTGTTGCATTTGAAAATGGCTTGGGCCATATACCGCCCGTCGCCGCAACGCAGCGACCTTCGGCCACAGACTACCCCAGGCCGTCGACGATGAGCGGGTGTAGCTCAGGGGTAGAGCACAACCTTGCCAAGGTTGGGGTCGAGCGTTCGAATCGCTTCACCCGCTCCATTCTCTCCAAAGTTTCGAAGCCTCGGTTCGCCGGGGCTTTTGTGCGTTTTGGCGCTGGGAAACCCGGGCGGGCGCTAGGGTTGGCCAGCGCTTTGGCTGTTTTAATACGGCTGTGACGATTTGCGTCGGAAGTCGCGGCCGGTTTTTGCCCGGCCGCGATTCGGCAGGTGAGGCTCAGGCGGCGCGGCGATGCTGCGTGGCGTGAGCGTGGCCCTCGCCGATATGGAACTGCGAGAGCGCCGTCTGGAGCTGGGCGGCCTCGCTGGCGAGGACCTGGCTCGCCGCGGTGGTTTCTTCTACCATGGCGGCGTTCTGCTGGGTCATCTGGTCCATCTGGTTGACGGCCGTGTTGATCTCGCCGAGCGCGGCGGACTGTTCCTGTGCCGCGCGGGTGATCGAGACGACATGGTCGTTGACGCGGTTCACGAGGTCCTTGATCTCGGAGAGCACGTCGCCGGTCGACAAAACAAGCGAAACGCCGCCCTTCACTTCGCCTGCCGAGGCGTTGATCAGCGTCTTGATCTCCTTGGCCGCATTGGCCGAGCGCTGGGCGAGCTCGCGCACTTCCTGCGCGACGACGGCGAAGCCGCGCCCCGCCTCGCCTGCACGGGCAGCCTCGACGCCGGCATTCAGCGCCAGAAGGTTCGTCTGGAAGGCGATCTCGTCGATCACCGAGATGATCTGGCTGATCTTCTGCGAGGACTGCTCGATGCGGCCCATGGCGTCGATGGCGCTCTTCACGATGTCGCCGGATTTCTCGGCGCTTTCCTTGGTCTCGCGCACGATCTCCGAGGCTTCCACGGCGCGGGCCGTGGAGGTCTTCACGGTCGTGGTGATCTCCTCGAGCGCGGCGGCGGTCTCCTCCAGCGAGGCGGCCTGCTGCTCGGTGCGGTGGGCGAGCTGGTCGGCGGCGGCGGAAAGCTCGCGGGAATTGCCGGTGATGGTGCCGGCGGTCGAGAGAATGCCGCTCATCGTGCTGCGCAGCGTCAGCATGGCGCCGTTGACGTTGGCCTGGAGCTCGGCGAAGTCGCCCTGGAAATGGCCCGCCATTTCCTGTGTGAGGTCGGCATGCGACAGCGAGGCGATGACGCGGCGCACTTCACTGACGCCCCGGTCGACATTGGCCACCAGTTCGTTGACGCTGCCTGCGAAGCGGCTGAGATCCTCGTCCTCGTAGGATTTGGTGATGCGGC
Organism: Shinella zoogloeoides; assembly: GCF_033705735.1. Classification (NCBI taxonomy): domain Bacteria; kingdom Pseudomonadati; phylum Pseudomonadota; class Alphaproteobacteria; order Hyphomicrobiales; family Rhizobiaceae; genus Shinella; species Shinella zoogloeoides. The sequence goes on along the minus strand of NZ_CP131130.1, from coordinate 3,049,700 downwards.
GGGAGAAATCGCCGGCGGCAGCGGCGGCGACGATGGTGCTGATGTTGGACTGCAGGTCCTTGCTCTGCGCCTGAAGGGCCGCTTCCTGCGCCTCCATTTCGCGCATCTGCATCTCGTTGGCGCGGAAGACGTCGAGCGTGCGCGCCATGGCGCCGATCTCGTCCTTGCGGTCGGTGCCGGGAATCTCGTCGTCCAGCTTGCCGGCGGCAAGGTTCGACATCACGCCGGTCAGGCGCTGGATCGGCCGCACGATGCCGTTGCGGGCGAAGAGCATGCTCAGCAGCATGCCCGCGACGATACAGACGAAGGCGGTGGCGAGCAGCAGGACCTGCGTGTTCGCAGACCGGGAGATCGCGACGGCGCGGGAGGCCGAAAGGGTCTCGGCGGAGTAGTTGGTGTATTCCTTCAGCGCCGCGGTAACGGCCTTCTGGCCTTCCAGCGCCTTGTCGAGTGCGGCGTGGATCGCGGCGCGGTCTGCGCCGTTCTGCGAGGCGACGGCCACCATGGCGCGGATCTGGTCGAAATAGGGAACCAGCGCCGCGCGCACGCCTTCGAGCAGCTTCTGTTCGCTGGCATCGGCGGTCGAGGCGATCTTCGGCAGGCGGTCCAGCATCTCGCCGGCGCGCTTTTCCGTCTCGGCGGCAAAGTCCGCCGCCTTTTCCGGGGCGGTCGCCAACTGGTAGGTCATGCGGCTGATGGCGATGACGTCGATGCGCAGGTCCATGGCTTCGCGGGCGACTTCCTCGCGCGTGCCGGTGTCCTGAAGGGCCGCGCCGAGCGAGGTGAGGCCGCGGCTGCCGACGGTGGCGATGGTGCCGGCGGCGATGCCCATGAGGAGCACCAGGAAGCCGACTTTCCGGGAAATGGAGAGATCCGAGATTTTCATGGACAGGTGTCCCCTGGGGGCGACCGGCGCTGTCCTGGCGCGTTCAATCCCGCACGACCCGGCGTCATTTCGGGCCAATATGGCTCGGTTGTCCGCTACAAAAGTTTCGATTTCCTTGCGTTTTGCCAACCCGTTCGGGGTGGTCAACCCTTGCGGAAGACGTAGTCCGTTTCCTGCCGCAGCGTCTCGCCGGGGCGCAGGACCGCCTTCGGGAAGTTGTCGTGGTTGACGGCGTCCGGCCAGATCTGCGTTTCGAGGCAGAAGCCGGCAAAGGGGCCGTAGCGGCGGCCATCGAGACCGGGGACGGGCGAATCCACATAGGCGCCGGTATAGAGCTGCACGCCGGGTTCGGTGGTCAGGACCTCCAGCGAGACGCCGGATGCCGGGCTTCGCACGGCGCCGACGGGGCGCTTGGCCTGCCGTTCGGGCGAGAGGCAGAAGTTGTGGTCGAAGGCGACACCATCGGCCGCCTTCTGGCGGGAAAGCGGCGTCCAGTCCCTGAGATCGAAGGGCATGCCGGCGACGGGGCGGACCTCGCCGCTCGGGATGAGGTTCTCGTCGACGGGCAGGTAGTGATCGGCGGCAAGGCGGATCTCGTGGCCGAAGGCGTCGGCGCTGCCGTCGAGGATGAAATAGCTGTGCTGGCAGAGATTGACGGGCGTCGGCGCATCGGTCGTCGCCTCGTAGACGACAGAGAGCACGCCGTCGCCGGTGAGGCGGTAGGTGCAGGTGATGGAAGCGGTGCCGGGATAGCCGGCGCGTCCGGCGGGGTCCGTGACAGCAAGGGTCACGAAATCTGGGCCCTGATCGGCAATCCGCCAGTTCTGCTGGCCGATGCCGTCGCTGCCGCCGTGCAGATGCGTGATGCCGCGCTCGTTGCATTCGAGCTGGTAGGCGGTGCCGTCGATGGAGAAGCGGCCACCGGCGATGCGGTTGGCGCAGCGGCCGGGCGTCGCGCCGAAATAGGGGGAGTGGGCGCGGTAGGAGGGCAGGTCCGCGTAGCCTAGAACGAGCGGGGCATCGTGGCCCTGAAGGCGCAGATCCTGAATGACGGTACCCCAGGTGAGCACATGAGCCGTCAGCCCGCCGCCGGTGATCGTGATGCGCTCGACCGGCTCGCCGTTTTCCAGATGGCCGAAGATCCCGTTTCCTGCCCGCACCGCCCGTTTCCTCCGCATCCGGTTCATTGTGGCGGCAACGTGCCGTTATTTGCCGCCACCCGCAATCAAAAAGTCATACTTTTTGATGCCGCCTCAGAAATTCTTCTGGTAGACGATGAAGGGCGTCTTGTCGGCGATGCGGTCGTAGAGCTTGCGGGCGGTGGCGTTGAAGTCCTGCGTCATCCAGTAGACCTCGGGCGCGCCCGCTTCCTCTGCCTTGGCATAGACGCCTTCGATCAGCGCCCGGCCGATGCCGCTGCCGCGCACCTCGGGATCGGCGAAGAGATCCTGCAGGTAGCAGATGCTGTTGATGGTCCAGCAGGAGCGGTGGAAGAGGTAATGCGCAAGGCCCACCGGCTTGCCGTCGAGCGTCGCCAGAAGGCCGCGATATTCGCCGTCCGCCGTCTCGCCCGTCAGCCGGGCGAAGGTGCTGGCGAAAATCTCCTCGGGCAGGACCGTCTCATAGAAGGCGAGATAGGCGGTCCACAGGCGCCGCCATTCGCCTTCATCATCCTTGTGCAGAGGGCGAACGACGACACGGCTCATGGGTCAGGCTCCTGTTCCGATTTTCTCGAGGTCGTAGGGCGTGGTCTGGTAGATCTCGTTGATCCAGTTGCCGAAGAGCAGGTGCGCATGGCCGCGCCAGCGGTTCTGCGGCGGCAGGGATGGATCGTTGTGCGGGAAATAGTTCTTCGGCAGCTTGATCGGCACGCCGGCCGAGACATCGCGGAAATATTCGTCGGCGAGCGAGGTCGAATCGTATTCGACATGGTTGAAGATATAGAGCCGGTTGCCGGCCTTCTCCTGGATGAGGCAGACGCCCGTCTCGTCGGAATCGAGCAGGATGTCGAGTTCCGCCACGCTTCGGATGTCCTCGATGCGGATCTCCGTCCAGCGCGAGACCGGAACCTCGAAATTGTCCGAGAAGCCGTTGAGATAGACCGACGAGGGTTTGCGGTTGTGGTGGCGGTAGACGCCGAAGGCCTTTTCCTCCAGCGTGTGCTTGGGCACGCCGTGGAAATGGTAGATCGCCGCCATGGCGCCCCAGCAGACGTTCAGCGTCGAATGGACGTTGGTCTCGGTCCAGTCGAGGATCTGCTTCATCTCGTCCCAATAGGTGACGTCCTCGTAGTCGAGGGTTTCCACCGGCGCGCCGGTGATGATGAAGCCGTCGAACTTGCGGTGCTTCACCTCCTCCCACGTATCGTAGAAGGCGAGGAGGTGCTCTTCCGAGGTGTTCTTGGCGCGGTGGCCGCCGACGCGAATGAGAGACAATTCGACCTGCAGCGGCGAGGCGCCGACGAGGCGCGCCATCTGCACTTCCGTCTTGATCTTGTTCGGCATGAGGTTGAGCAGCCCGATCTGCAGCGGGCGGATATCCTGCCGGATCGCCATCGTTTCGGTCATCACCCGCACGCCCTCGTTGACGAGGGTCTGGAAGGCGGGGAGCGTATCGGGAATCTTGATGGGCATGTTTCAACTCGATCCAAAACAAAACCGGCCGCAACGATGTCGCAACCGGTCCACGTAAGGCTCTTCCTCGCGCGGCCCTTTAGCGACTTGTTTAACGTGGCTGCAAGCCGGCCGGCCAAATCACCACGGGAATATTGATAACGCCACTGCGGGCGCGAATCAATCCGGCGGTCTCCAGTCTACCGGAGCCCGGCCGGGCGGGGAAAATCGGCGGCGCTTTTTCGTCTTCTGAAGAGACGTCGTGGTCCGTGGCGTGGGTGGTCGGGTCAAGCCCGACCATGACGGAGGAGAGGTTGGCGGATGAGCGCGCGGATGCCTCAGCCTTCCAGCTCTTCCCGCAGCATTTCCAGCTCCAGCCATTCCTCTTCCATCTTCGTCAGGCTGTCGCGCAGCTTCTCCATCTCGGCGGCGAGCTTGTTGAAGGTGGCGGGGTCCTTGGTGAAGAGGTTCGGGTCGGCCATCTTCGCCTCGCGGGCGGCGATTTCCTTTTCGGCCTTTTCCATTTCCTTCGGCAGGTTTTCGAGCGCGAATTTCTGCTTGTAGGAGAGCTTCGCCTTGCCCTTCGCGTCCGCGGAGGCAGCGGCAGGCGTGTCGGCGGCCTTGGCCTTTTCGGCCTTTTCCGCCTTGCGCTTCTCCTCGATCGCGCCGCGGCGCTGGGCCATCATGTCCGAATAGCCGCCGGCATATTCGATCCAGCGTCCATCCGGGCTTTCCGGATCGGCGGGCGCGATGGTGGAGGTGACGGTGCGGTCGAGGAAGTCGCGGTCGTGGCTGACGAGCAGCACCGTGCCGGCAAAGCCCGCGACGATCTCCTGAAGGAGGTCCAGCGTCTCGATATCGAGGTCGTTGGTGGGTTCGTCGAGGATGAGCAGGTTCGTCGGGCGCGAGAGGATGCGCGCCAGCATCAGCCGGGCGCGTTCGCCGCCCGAGAGGTTACGGATCGGCGTGCGGGACTGTTCCGGCTGGAAGAGGAATTCCTTCATGTAGCCGGTGACATGGCGCTGCTCGCCGTTGACCAGCAGCGTCTCGCCGCGCCCGTCGGTGAGGTAATGGGCGAGCGTGTCGTCGAGGTTGAGGTCCTCGCGGCGCTGGTCGAGCGTGGCGATCTCCAGGTTCGTGCCGAGCTTGACGGTGCCGCTGTCGGGTTCGAGCTGGCCGGTCAGCATCTTCAAGAGCGTCGTCTTGCCGGCGCCGTTCGGGCCGACGAGGCCGATGCAGTCGCCGCGATGCACGCGGATCGAGAAGGGGGCGACGATGGTGCGCTCGCCATAGGCCTTCGTGATCTTTTCCGCCTCGATGACCAGCTTGCCGGATTCCTGCGCGTCGGAGGCGCTGGCCTGTACCGAGCCCTGCGGGCCCTTGTGGCCGCGATAGCGGGCACGCAGGTCGTGCAGCGCGCCGAGGCGGCGCATGTTGCGCTTGCGGCGGGCCGTCACGCCGTAGCGCAGCCAGTGTTCCTCGCGCTCGATGGCCTTGCCGAGCTTGTGCTGCTCCAGTTCCTCGGCTTCCAGCACCTCGTCGCGCCAGGCCTCGAAATGGCCGAAGCCGCGATTGAGCCGGCGCGACTGGCCGCGATCGAGCCAGACGGTGGCGTTGGAGACCTTTTCGAGGAAGCGGCGGTCGTGCGAGATGACGACGAGGGCCGAGCGGGTCGATTGCAGCTCGCCTTCCAGCCATTCGATGGTGGGCAGGTCGAGATGGTTGGTCGGCTCGTCGAGGAGCAGGATGTCCGGCTCCGGCGCCATGACGCGGGCGAGCGCCGCCCGGCGCGCCTCGCCGCCGGAGAGCGACTTCGGGTCCTCGCTGCCGGAAAGGCCGAGATGTTCGAGCAGGTAGGTGACGCGATATGGGTCGTCGCTTGGCCCGAGGCCCGCTTCGGCATAGGCGGCGACCGTGTCGTAGCCGTCGAAATCGGGGGCCTGGTGCAGGTAGCGGATCGTCGCGGAGGGGTGGCGGAAGACCTCGCCGGACTGCGCCTCGGCAAGGCCGGCGGCGATCTTCATCAGCGTCGACTTGCCCGAGCCGTTGCGGCCGACGAGTGAGATACGGTCGCCGGGCTCCACCTGCAGGCTCGCGCCGGCAAGGAGCGGCGTGCCGCCGAAGCTGAGGAAGATGTCGTCGAGTTTGAGGATCGGCGGTGCCAAGGGTCAGGCTCCTGAAAGGTCATAGGGCCGGGCGATGAGGATCGCGCGGCCGGAGGCGAGCGAAAGGCGGATCGGGCCTTCCGCGACATTGGAAATGGTGCGGGACGCGCCGAAGGGCAATGTGAAATCGCTGAGCGGGTAACGTACATTGCCGAGCGAAAGGCCGGCGAGCGGAGAAAGGCCGAGCACGGAAAAGAGGCTGCCCTGCGGCAGGTCGATCTCGCGGCTGCCCGGCAGCAGCGGCCAGGCTTCCTCCTCGCCGGAGGTGAGCTTGATCGAAAAGCCCTCCTCTTCCAGCGAGACGGCGTGGATGAGGTGCATCAGCGCATGGTCGCTGCGTTCGCCGCCGAGCGCGCCGGCAAGCACGATGTTCTTCGCGCCCCGCTCCGCCGCGACGGAAACGGCGAGCGCGCCGTCGGTCTCGTTCTTGGCGGCGGGCCAGGGCTGGCGCTCTATGCCGGACCAGGCGGCCAGGAGTTCCGGCGGCGTGGAATCGAAATCGCCGACCCAGATTTCGGGCGTTAGGCCGAGCGCTGCGGCGTGCCGCATCCCGCCATCCGCGGCCACGACCCGGGCCCCGGCGACATCCGCGCGAAGACGCGGCGTCACGGCGAGCGCGCCGCCGAGAAGGACGACGAAAGTCTGGTCTGTGGGGGCCCGCTTGATCATGGCTGATGCCCTTAGCGCATGTTTTGGCGAAAGGGAAAGAATTTGCAGGCGGGCGGCCGCCGGCGCGATGAACCACGCGATGACCATTCTTTCTCATTATGCCATTCGAAGACTTGCCGGGCCGCATCCGCCTGCAACGAAACGTGACCTGCCTGTTCATTGACGATTTTGCCAATTCATGCGTATTGACGCGTAATCGTGCATGATTTGGTTTGGTGATGTCGGTACAGGATCTTCTTCTTGGCGAGCGGCAGGCGCTCATTCGCATGCGGCTCGACCTTTCGGGGCGGGTGATCGCGGCGGAGCTGGCGCAGGAGCTGGGCGTTTCCGAGGATACGATCCGGCGGGACCTGCGCGAGATGGCGGCGTCCGGGTTTTGCCAGCGGGTCTATGGCGGGGCGCTGCGGATTTCGCCGGCTTCGACCACGATGAACGAGCGCATGACTATCGGCGGCGCGCGCAAGGCGGCGCTGGCGCGGGCGGCGGCGACGCTGGTTCCCGCGGGCGCCACGGTCTTCCTCGATGCCGGCAGCACCAATCTTGCGCTCGCCCGCGCGCTGCCTGCCGGCCAAGGCCTGACGGTCGCCACCAATGCGCCGGCCATCGCCGCGGCGCTCCTGGAGCGCGATCTTACGACCATCCAGCTCGGCGGCCTGATCGACGCCCGCCTGGGTGCTGCGATCGGCGCCAAGGCGATGCGCGATGCCGAGGCGCTGCGCCCGGATATCCTCGTCCTCGGCGTCTGCGGCATCGATCCGGAGGCGGGCGTGACTGCCGGGAGCTTCGAGGAGGCGGAGTTCAAGCGTTTCCTCGCTTCGCGCAGCCGCACCGTGATGGTCGTGGCGACCAATGACAAGCTTTCCACCGCAGCCCCCTATTCGGTCGTGCCGCTTTCCCGCGTGGCGCAGGTCGTGATCGAGGCGGATGCGGACGACGAGGAGGCGGCTGCGCTGAAGGTGGCCGGCATCGAAACCCTGCGGGCCGGCTGAGTCCGGCGCAATCCCGAAAGACCTTCCATGACGACGTCCGAAACCGCCCTTGCCGGCAAATCCTTCACCGGGACCTATTTTCCGCCGACGCGGCTCGCCGTGTCGGGCCTCTTCCTGCTGAACGGCACCTTCGCCGGCGCCTGGGCGCCGAAGATTCCGGAATTCGCCGCGCGCTTCGGGCTGACGGAGGCCGGGCTCGGCCTGATGATCATGTGCTTCGGCATCGGCTCGCTGATCCTGATGCCGATCGCCGGCGTGCTGATCGCCCATTTCGGCACGACGCGCACGGTGAAGGGCGCGACGATCCTCTTCCTCACCACCATGCTGCTGCTGTCTGCCGCACCGACGATCCCGCTCGGCGCCATCGCCGTCTTCCTCTTCGGCGGGCTGATGGGCGGGATGGATGTCGCCATGAACGGCAATGCGGTCGAAGTGGAGAAATCCATGCGCCGGGCGATCATGTCGTCCTGCCATGCGTTCTGGAGCCTCGGCGCCTTCATCGGCGCGGCAACCGGCGGCTTTCTCATGGAGGCGCTCGGGGTGATGGGCCATGCTGCCCTGCTCACCGTCGCCGGGGCGGCGATGCTGGTTCTCGTCTGGCCGCGCATCCTGCACGATGCGCACCATCCGGGCGAGGAGCGCCAGAAGGTGCGCCTGCCGCTGACGCCGCTGCCCTGGCTGATCGGCCTGATGGCGCTGTTCTGCATGGTGCCGGAAGGGGCGATCCTCGACTGGGGCGCGCTCTACGTGCGCAACGAACTCGGCGCGTCGCTGGCGCTTTCGGGCTTCGCCTTCGGCACCTTCTCGCTGACCATGGCCGTCATGCGCTTTGCCGGCGATCATGTGCGCGACCGTTTCGGCGCGGTGAAGACGCTGCGCTTCTGCACGGTCATGGCGATCCTCGGCATGGTGGTGGCCGGCACGGCGCCGAACGCCTATGTGGCGATAGCCGGCTTCGCGCTCTGCGGCGTCGGCATTTCCAACATGGTGCCCATCGCCTTTTCCGCCGCCGGCAACCTGCCGGGCTATGCGCAGGGCGTGGCGCTGTCGGTCGCGACGGTCATGGGCTATTCCGGCTCGCTTTTCGCGCCCTCCTTCATCGGCTTCATCGCCGAGCATGTCGGTTTCGCGATGATCTTCACGCTCCTGCCGCTCCTCTTCATCGTCGTGCTGGCGCTCTCGCACCACGCGGTGCATGCGGACGTGCGCGAGCGGCACTGAAATCGCCCTGACGGTTGACAAGCCACATTTCCTGATCCACCTGAGGGCAAAGGTCGCGCCCGCGCGGCCGCTTTCGAGCAAGAGGCTCCAAAATGTCCTTTTCCTTCGATTTTGAACCGAAGCCGCGGCGCGTGTCCGTCGGCGTCGATGTCGGCGGCGTGCTCGTCGGCGGCGGGGCGCCCGTCGTCGTCCAGTCGATGACGAACACGGACACGGCCGATGTGGATGCGACGGTGGCGCAGGTTGCCGCCCTTCACCGGGCCGGCTCCGAGATCGTGCGCATCACGGTCGACCGCGACGAGAGCGCGGCGGCGGTGCCGAAGATCCGCGAGCGACTGCTGCGTCTCGGCCTGGATGTGCCGCTCGTCGGCGACTTCCACTATATCGGCCACAAGCTGCTGGCCGATCACCCGGCCTGCGCCGAGGCGCTGGCGAAGTACCGCATCAATCCCGGCAATGTCGGTTTCAAGGACAAGAAGGACCGCCAGTTCGCCGCCATCGTCGAAACGGCGATCCGCCACGACAAGCCGGTGCGTATCGGCGTCAACTGGGGCTCGCTCGACCAGGAGCTCCTGACCCGGCTGATGGACGAGAACCAGGACAGGGGTTTCCCGCTCACCGCCCAGCAGGTGATGCGCGAGGCGATCTGCCAGTCGGCGCTGCTCTCGGCCGAGCTTGCCGAGGAGATCGGCCTGCCGCGCGACCACATCATCCTGTCGGCCAAGGTCTCCAACGTGCAGGACCTCATCGCCGTCTATGCGATGCTGTCGGCCCGCTCCGACCATGCGCTGCATCTCGGCCTGACGGAGGCCGGCATGGGTACCAAGGGCGTGGTCGCCTCCTCGGCCTCGCTCGGCATCCTCATGCAGCAGGGCATCGGCGACACGATCCGCATCTCGCTGACGCCCGAGCCCGGCGGCGACCGCACGCGCGAGGTGCAGGTGGCGCAGGAGCTGCTGCAGGTCATGGGCTTCCGCCAGTTCATCCCCGTCGTCGCCGCATGTCCCGGCTGCGGACGCACGACCTCGACGGTCTTCCAGGAGCTGGCGCAGAAAATCCAGGACGACATCCGCAAGAACATGCCGGTCTGGCGTGAGAAATATCCGGGTGTCGAGGGCCTCAAGGTCGCCGTCATGGGCTGCATCGTCAACGGGCCGG